>JAIQGK010000017.1 GCA_020072645.1 Terriglobia bacterium | reverse complement strand
ACTCGCAACACCGTCACGAACATCTTCTTCCCTGGCTTCACCATTACAACTGGCACCGTCCTCATGGTAGCCTCAACCATGTTCCACCTATCAGCCGCTCCGGCCTCGATCGGAACAACCTCTTGAGACTCCACAGCTAACCCGCCTTGCGGCGGGTCGTTTTTTAGGGGTTTGGGCTTTCTTCATTGGGTGGCTGTGAGTATCGCTCGCGGTCGCGTTCTTCAATACGGCGCATGGCCCCAAGCAGATGGCAATTGACGCCTGCCCGAAGCTTCTCAGACTGGCGGTTAAGGGACTGCATCATGAGTGGATCGAAAATGCCGACCTGTTCCAATGCTTCCATGTTGCGATGAACGCGGGCAAATGCTGCGTTGAGACGGTTAAAGAGATCGTAGACGTGCGGTTTGGGTACACCGCTGGATTTAGGTGCGCTGATAGAATCTGTGTCAGCCATGGGTTACCTTTCGTTAGAAGGTGATTTGTGGTCAGGGCGCGCCGGTGTGCAACCACTGGCGTGGCCCGTCTCTAGTCTTATAACCGCACGGCGAAAGCGGACGCAACAAAATAGCGAAGCGGCTTGAAGAAACGCACAAAATTAAGCAGCGGATTTATTTTGTTAAGCACAAGAACCCGCCCATTCAGGCGGTCTTTTTGCTGATCTTTTACAATCCTCCAGATGCCCGCCCCTCCTAAGAAAATTCCCGCGCCGCCTCGCACCGTGTGGAGCAGGTTTCCGCTGAAAACGGAACACCGCTGGCTGAACCTCCTTCTTCTCTTCGTGCCGGCAGCCATTGTTCTCGACCTGTTGCATGCCGCCCCGCTGCTGATTTTTATCGCTTCGGCTCTCGCCATTGCTCCGCTGGCCAGCGTCTTGGGCGAATCCACCGGCGCTCTGGCTTCACAGTGCGGGCCGGCCGCGGGCGGAATCCTGAGCGCGACCATGGGAAACGCCACGGAAATGATCATCGCGTTTTTCGCATTGCATGCCGGACACATCAACGTGGTCAAGGCTTCCCTTTCCGGCAGCATTATTGGGAACCTGCTGCTGGTGCTGGGGCTCAGCCTGGTCGCGGGCGGCCTGCGCAACCCGGTACAACGCTTTTCCCGCACCACTTCCGCCATGAACAGCACCACGCTGATGATTGCCGTGGCTGCGCTGGTGATGCCCGCGGTCTTTAACCTGACTCTCTTTGGAACGCTTCAGCATCACGACGTGAACCTGCAACATCTCAGCCTATGGACCAGCGGCGTTCTTATCGCGCTCTACCTGCTGAACCTGCTCTTTGTTTTTCGCACGCACCGCGCGTCTTTTGCCGCCCAGCATCCTGAAGAAGAAGGCGCTCCCAGGACCTCTCGTGCTCAAGCCATCGTTTCGCTTGCGCTTGCGACTGTCCTGATTGCCGGGATGAGCGAAATCCTTGTCGGGCAGATCGCTCCTGTCACCAAAGCGCTGGGCATGACGGAACTTTTTGTTGGCGTGATTGTGGTGGCTTTGGTGGGCAACGCCGCGGAAAATTCCACGGCCATCATCATGGCCCGCCGCAATCGTATGGACGTTTCCATGGCCATTGCCACGGGCGCAAGTACGCAGATTGCCTTGTTCGTCGCGCCTGTCCTGGTTTTTCTCTCCGTCGCCATTGGACATCCCATGACGCTGGTGTTCAACGGCTTTGAAATTGCCGCCATCGTTCTTTCCGTGGTGATTGTTGACATGATTTCATCCGACGGCGAGACCAACTGGTTTGAAGGCGCGCAGCTTCTGGCTGTCTATGCCATTGTGGCGGTGGCGTTTTACTTTGTTCCTGAATAGGTCTTCTTAAAGGATGGGATTGAATTTAGGTGTTGGACGACCGGCTAGTGTGGTGTCTCTGAAATAACTCGACAATGCATGCAATAAACAATCATTGTGGACCGCAGCCGCCCTCGGCTGCGCGGAATAATCTTTTGGAAAGCAAGTATCGGGCCAACTCTTTGTAAAGGTATTTGTGAGACACCATACTAGTAGCTGGCGGCTTCTTTCATCTCCGCCTGCTTCTTCCTCAACTGCTCCAGCACCATGGACCCCAGTTGTGAGACGCTGCCGGCGCCAAGAGTGAGCACCATGTCGCCGGGTTCGGCCAGCGCAGAAACTTGGCGCGCTGCTTCGTCGAATGACGGGACATAGCTCACCGCGCCGCGTTGATCGCCAAATAATTGAATGGCCTGGACCAGCCGTTCACCCGTAATTCCCGGGATCGGCGCTTCACTGGCGGCATAGATATCGAGCACGGAAATCGTATCGGCATCATTAAAGGCCGCGCCGAATTGTTCCAGCAGATCGCGCGTGCGTGTGAAGCGATGCGGCTGGAAGATCACGTGCACGCGCTTGAATCCGCAATGGCGTGCCGCCGCCAGCGTGGCGCGGATCTCCGTGGGATGGTGTCCGTAATCGTCAATCACGCTGACGTCAGCAGCGCGTCCGCGAAGCTGAAAACGCCGATCGACGCCGCGAAAGTTTTCCAGCGCTTCACGAATGCGCTCCGGATCAATGTCTAACCCTACGCCCACCGCTACGGCTGCCGTCGCATTCAGCACGTTATGGTTGCCGGGAACGCGCAGATGGAAATCACCCAGCGACTTGCCACGGTATTCCACTGAGAAATGCGCCAAGTGTTTGTTGCCGGCGCATTTTGCCCGCGCGCCGCCCACACGAAAGTCCGCGTCTTGATGCACGCCATATGTAGTAGCCCGGCGGGCCAGGCGCGGCAGCATGTTGCGAAGCCGTTCATCATCATGGCAGAGCACAGCCATGCCATAAAACGGCACGCGATCAATGAAATCCAGAAACGCCTGCTCCACGTCCGCCATGTCGCGATAACAATCCATATGCTCGCGATCAATATTGGTCACCACGGCAAGGATGGGCGAGAGCTTTAGGAATGAACGGTCGCTTTCATCGGCCTCCGCCACCAGATATTGCGATTTGCCCAGCCGGGCGTTCGATCCCATGGCATCCACGCGCCCGCCGACAACGACCGTTGGATCGAGCCCACCCGCAGCCAGCACCGCAGCAACCATGCTGGTGGTAGTGGTCTTGCCATGCATCCCGGCAATGGCGATTCCATACTTCAAGCGCATGAGTTCAGCCAGCATCTCCGCGCGCTGGATTACCGGAATATACTCGGCGCGCGCCGCCAGGATCTCGGGATTGTCGCGCTTTACGGCTGAGCTGGCCACCACGACCTCCGCGCCGGTAATGTTCTCAGCGCGATGACCCACGAAAATGATGGCGCCCTTTTCCGCCAGCCGCTCTGTAACGCTGGAACTCTTGAGGTCAGACCCGGACACCTTGTAGCCGAGCGTGAGCAGCACCTCGGCAATACCACTCATGCCGATGCCGCCAATCCCGACGAAATGTATCCGCTGAATTTTTGCAAACATTGTTCTTGTCGCTGCGCTCCCAACCGCTATAGAGCTTCGTCGAACCTCTAATTCTGTTCTGCACCCGTCACATTGGGCTCGCCGCGCAAGTCGGGCTCGCCCCTTACTCCGGAAAAAACTGTGTCGCTTCGCTCCAAACCGCTTAAGAGCTTCGTCGAACCAATCTATCCATTGCTCCTGTTGCGTGCCGCTCGCCGCGCTAGTCGGGCTCGCCCTTACTTCGGAAAAAACTGTGTCGCTGCGCTCCAAACCGCTACAGAGTTTCGCCTGACCTCTATTTCTTCTGCACCTGTTACAGCGGGCTCGCCGCGCTAATCTGGCTCGCCCCTACTTCATTCCGATTCGCGTTTTTCGCGTTCATTCGCGGCTAAACTCGCACTTGATTTTGGCTAATTGCCAATTGCTAGCTGCTAATTGCTTCTTTCCGCCAGCTCCGCCACCATCCTTGCCACTCTACCAGCCGCGTCATGGTGAGAGAGCGCACGTGCCCGCTCTGCCATTTGCTTTAGACGCGTGGGATTCGCAAACAGCTGCGTGATCACCTCCGTCAATCGCTCTGGCGTAAGCTCCGCCTGCGGCACCAGCATGGCCGCGCCGCCTTGCACAATTGCTTCCGCATTGCGGCGCTGATGGTCGTCCGCCGCCTGCGGAAACGGGACAAAAATTGCCGGCTTGCCTGCCGCCGTCGCTTCGGCAACCGTACTCGCCCCGGAGCGGCACAACAGCAAATCTGCCCGCGCAAAGGCCGCTGGCATGTCATCAATAAAAGCTGAAACCTCGGCCTTCACGCCCGCCTGTTTATACGCAGCCGCCACGTCATTATATTCACGCTCGCCCGTTTGGTGGATGATCTCAAGCCGGGGAATTTGTCTTAGTACTGCCGGGGCAGCGGCCACCATGGCCTGATTGATAGCCCGTGCGCCCTGGCTGCCGCCAAAAATCAGCAGCGTTGGCGGATGGTTGCCACCGGGCGACGGCACGTTAAAGAACTCCGCCCGCACCGGCACGCCAACAACCTGGGCATTGCGAAAGTATTTTTCCGTCTGCTCAAAATGCACCGCCGCCGCCGAAACGCGATGGCCGACGATCTTGTTGGCAAACCCCGGAACATAGTTTGGCTCAAAAGCCAGCGTGGGAATGTGCATCATGATGGCCGCCGCCATCGCCGGGCCGGAAGCGTATCCGCCTACGCCCACCACCACATCAGGATTGAAGACCTTGATGATCTTCCGAGCGTCAACTACGGCCCTGGGCAGGTCAAACACCGTGCGCATCCGGGTAATGAGGCTCACATTTTTCAGTGCGCCCACCTTGACCCGCATCAACCCAAAACCAGCCTGCGGAACCAGGCGGTTTTCCATGCCTCTGGCGGTCCCCACAAAAAGGACTTCAGCGTTGTGGTGGGCCTTCAACTCGCGCGCAATGGCCAGCGCCGGGATTACATGTCCACCGGTGCCGCCGCCTGCTATCAGAACGCGCATGCTATCGCCCGCCTCTTGGCTGAATATTTATTTGGGAGCCATGCGGATTGCGCCGTCAAGACGGATCGTCTCGCCGTTCAGCATGTTGTTTTCAATGATGTGCTGTACCAACGCGGCGAACTCCGGCGGCTTGCCTAGTCTTTGCGGGAACGGAACCTGCTGGCTGAGAGACTGCTGCGCTGCTTCAGGCAATGCGCCGAGCAGCGGCGTGTGAAAGATTCCGGGAGCGATGGTGCACACGCGAATCCCCGAGCGCGCCAGTTCACGCGCCAGAGGCAAAGTCATGCCGACGATTGCGCCCTTGGATGCCGAATATGCCACCTGGCCAATCTGCCCTTCATAAGCCGCGACAGAAGCAGTTGTGACGATGACGCCGCGGCCGCTGTCTTCGTCCGGCTGGTTGACGGCCATGGCGTTTGCGCCGTGGCGAATGACATCAAACGTTCCGATCAAATTGACCTGGATGGTGCGAATGAATTTCTGCAGATCGTGCATGCCGTTTTTGCCCAGCAGTTTTTCAGCAATGCCAATTCCGGCTGTGGCGACGAGGATATGCAAGCCTCCGTGCTGCTTGACGGCAGCTTCGACAGCTGCGGCGATCTGGGCATCGTCGGTTACATCTGTCTTAACGAACTTGACGCTGTTCGATGCCCCGAGTTCCTGCGCCAGATCGTTGCCACCTTTTTCATTCACGTCTGCAATTACAACCTTGGCGCCCTGCGCCGCGAGCATGCGGACAGTCGCCGCGCCCAAACCTGATGCGCCACCGGTAACCAGCGCGCTTGAACCTTTGATTTTCATTGCATCTCCGTTTTTGTTAGCCGCGAATGAACGCGAAAAAGCGCGAATCGGACTTGGGTTTATTCGTGTGTATTCGCGAAATTCGCGGCCAAGTGCCTTTCGATTAATTTATTCGCTCGATGATGGTTGCGTTGGCCATGCCGCCGCCTTCGCACATTGTCTGCAAGCCGTAACGACCGCCAGTGCGTTCAAGTTCGTGCACCAGCGTCGTCATCAGTCGAGCGCCACTCGCGCCCAGCGGATGGCCTAGCGCGATAGCGCCGCCATTCACGTTCACCTGACCAAGATCAGCTTTGGTTTCACGCTGCCATGCTAGAACCACGCTGGCAAAAGCCTCATTGATTTCGACGCGGTCCATGTCTTCAAGCTTGAGGCCGGAGCGTTCCATGATTTTACGAGTAGCAGGGATGGGAGCGCCAAGCATGAGCACGGGATCTTCCGCAGCGAGGGCAAATTCGACAAAGCGCGCCATCGGGCGGTAGCCGAGTTTTTCCGCGACACCGCGTTCCATGATCAGCACTGCAGCGGCGCCGTCAGTAATTTGCGATGAGTTTGCCGCGGTGACAACACCATCGGCCTTGAAGACGGTCTTGAGCGTGGCAAGTTTTTCCAGCGTGCTGCCGGCGCGGATGCCTTCGTCGCGGCTGACGTTGACGGTACCCTGCTCAGCCTCAACCGGCAGCGGCAGAATCTCACGGCAGAACCAGCCTTGTTCGGCGGCTTGAGCCGCGCGGCGATGGCTTTCAAGACTGTACTGGTCAAGGCATTCGCGGGTGAGCTTGTAACGCTCGGCCAGCATTTCCGCGCTGATGCCCTGATTGAAATGGACATTGTTATAGCGCTTCATCATCGCCGGACCAAACGGCTTGCCGGGACCATTAGCGGCGGACGCGCCCATGGGAACGCGCGTCATGCTCTCAACACCACAGCCGATGGCAATGTCATAACTGCCGGCGATCACGCCCTGCGCGGCAAAATGAATGGCCTGCTGGCTGGAGCCGCACTGGCGATCGACAGTGGTTCCGGGCACGGACTCGGGGAAGCCCGCGGCAAGTACGGCGTTGCGGCTGACGTTGAAAGCTTGTTCACCAACTTGTCCCACGCAACCGGCAATCACGTCATCAATGCGCGCGGGATCAAGCCTGTTGCGGGCGACGAGGCCTTTGAGCGTGAAGCCCAGCAGATCGACCGGGTGCCAGGATTTCAGCATGCCATCGCGCCGGCCCAGCGGCGTGCGAAGAGCATCGACAATAACAGCTTCTCTATTCATTTTTGTCGCTTTCGCTCCAACCCGCTTTTGCAGCGTGGTCAGAGTCTAAATTCTTTCTGCCTTGTAGCATGTGGCTCGGCGCGTGGTCGGCCTCGCCACCGTCAGATCAGGCGGCGGCGCTCGCCTTCTGATCGAAATCAGCGAAGCCTTTGCCTTCTTCCGCCAGACGCTTAAGCAACGGCGCGGGCTCCCAGAGTTCTCCGTGTTGCTTATGGAATTCGCAGATGCGATCGTAAACTTTTTTCAGGCCGACCGTGTCTGCATACCACATTGGTCCGCCGCGATGCGCCGGGAATCCGTAGCCGGTGAGATAAATGATGTCGATATCGACGGCGCGCAGCGCGTAGCCTTCTTCCAGTATGCGTGCGCCTTCATTCACCAGCGCATAGATCAGGCGATCGACAATTTCTTCTTTTGAAATTGCGTGCTGCTTCACGCCCGCTTCAGCCGCCCACTTGCGCACATTCTCTTCCACCGTGGGATCAAAAATGGCGCGGCGGTTTTCATCATACTTGTACCAGCCTGCTCCGGTCTTCTGCCCATAACGTCCCATTTCGCAGAGGCGGTCTTCAGCAAGCGGCTGCCGCACTCCGGGTTTCTCCAGGTGCTTAAATTCTTTGCGAATGCGCCAACCCACGTCTAATCCTGCCAAATCGCCCACCGCCAAAGGACCCATTGCCATTCCGTATTCGTACATCGCTTTATCGATCGCTTCAATCCCCGCTCCTTCTTCTACCAGGAACTGCGCTTCACGGCGGTAAGGGCCAAACATGCGGTTGCCGACAAACCCTCTGCAATTGCCCACCAGCACGCCCACCTTGCCCAGCTTTTTGGACAGCTGCATGCACGTTGCGATCACTTCTTTGCTCGTCGCCTTGCCGCGCACGATTTCCAGCAGCCGCATCACATTCGCCGGCGAGAAGAAGTGCGTACCAATCACCGACTCCGGTCGCGACGTCGCTGACGCTATCTCGTCAATGCTCAGCGTCGACGTATTGCTTGCCAGCACCGCGCCTTTTTTACAGATCTTGTCCAGGTCGCCGAACACCTGTTTCTTCAGCGCCATGCCTTCAAACACGGCCTCGACCACCATGTCTGCGGACTCAAATCCGTCATAGGTCAGCGTGGGCTTGATCAGCTTCATCCGATCGTCCATCTGCTGCTGCGTGAGGCGGCCTTTCTTCATCGTGTTCTCATAATTTTTGCGGATGGTATTGATGCCGCGGTCCAGCGCCGCCTGGTCAGTCTCTTTCAGCAGCACCGGGATACCGGCATTGGCAAAGTTCATGGCAATGCCGCCGCCCATCGTCCCTGCGCCGATCACCGCCGCCGTATTCACCGGAATCGTCGGAGTCTCTTTCGGGACATCAGGAATTTTCGCCACTTCGCGCTCGCCAAAGAAGACATGAATCATCGCCTTCGACTGGTCAGAGAACAGGCACTCCATAAAAAGTTTGCGCTCGGCTTCCACGCCCTGGTCGAACGGCAGCTTTGTCGCGGCTTCAACCGCGTCAATGGCAGCCATCGGAGCCATCAGCCCACGAGCTTTTTTGCGCGCAGCATCGCGTGCCGCGGCAAAAATCGGCGCATTCTGCTCCGCCGATCCCAGTTTCTCATTGCGTTCACGCGTCTTGCGCGCAGGCTTGCCGGCAATTTCGCGGGCAAACGCGACCGCGCCGCTGAGCAAGTCGCCATCAATTAATTTGTCAACGATGCCCAGCGACAAAGCTTCTTTCGCTTTAATCGGATTGCCGTCCGCACACATCTCCACGGCTTTCGCCACTCCTGCAAGCCGCGGCAAGCGCTGCGTTCCTGCTGCGCCGGGAATAATGCCAAGCTTCACTTCCGGCTGCCCCACCTGCGCCGTCGGCGCCGCCACGCGATAATGCCCCGCCATCGCCAGTTCCAGCCCTCCGCCAAAAGCCGTGCCATGGATCGCCATCACCACCGGCTTGCTGCAATCTTCAATGCGGCCCAGCAGCGGCACAAAAGGCACTCCGCCGCGCGTCTTCCCACTCGTCATCTTGCCAAACTCTTTAATGTCCGCGCCGGCCACAAACGTTTTGCCGCCGCCAATCAGCACCGCCGCTTTCACCGTCGGATCTTTATCAACCTGTTCAATCGCTTCAGAAATGCCTTCCGGCACTCCCGGGCTCAGCGCGTTCACCGGCGGATTGTTAATCGTAATAATGGCAATATCGTTGTCTTTTGAAAGCTGGACCAGATCGCTCATGGGATTCTTCTCTCTTGGTTGATTTCGCGTTTCGATCTCGAATTTTCGGTTTCGGTTTTCGATCTCGGGCTTTTGATCCTAAAGTTTTCGATCTTTAAATTTTCGGTTCTACGGTTCCTGATTTCTATCTTTCTATGAATGCCTTGCGCCTTCCGATTTAACTGGCTCACGCCTTCGATTCGCAGCTTTAAAGCGCCGTCTGCGCGGATTTCATGACCGGGTAAAGTCTATTGAATGGCCATTCAGTCCGTCAAACGATTGCAAAACCTTACCGCGGATCAACAAGGATAAACGCGGATCAAAAGTAAACGGCTTACCACTGATTTTCACTGATAACACTGATCAGGAAGATTGACTGCCCGAAAAGTCTTGCTTTTCTCTGTGTTCCTTTCTGTCCTTTGTGGTTTAGCTTTTTTCCTGATCAGCGTTTATCCGCGCAAATCTGCGGCAAAATCTTTCCTTTTCCTCCGTGTCTCCGTGTCTCCGTGGTAGGTTTTGGTTTTCCGATCACCCGATCACGGCGATCACCAGATCACCCGATCTCCTTTGTGTTCCTTCGTGTCCTTTGTGGTTAAGCTTTTCCGATCTGCGGCAAAAGTTTCCCCACAAACTTGCTCAGCTCCAGCACTTCCAGCGGACACTCCGGCCAATTATGTTTCCAGCACACAATCATGTCGCAGCCTTTCACGTCATGTCCGTGCTTCACAAAGTTAAGGCTCTCAAATTCAAACTCGATTCTTAGCCGCTGCCATTTGTCGCGCATCACCTGGCGTAGCGCTTCGCAGTCAGGAAACCCCGCTTGCAGCAACGTCACTATGTAGCCCAGCTCGCGCACTAGCACGCCAAACAGAAACACCACGCCCAGCTCGTTCGTCGGCGCATGCGCCAGCGGACACATATTCATCGGCGTCCCATACACCGGCCTGTTCGTGAACACGTCCCATCGCGCGGCCTCGTGGCCCGGCCACAGACTTTCCGTGGCCGGCCAGCTTAGTTCCTTTTCTGCCCGCGCCATGGCCATCACGTCCGGCCACTCTTTTACCAGGCCTCGCTCCTGCGCGTACCCCAGCATCATGTGTGGCACCCGCTTCCAGCTTCCACAGCGGGCGATAATTGCTTTTGCGCTGTGCGCGCCTTTTTCCTCATATTCCGTTGACGTGGGCAGCCTCTGCATCTGCCGCGCCACCGTCGCCCAGTCTCCAAACAGTGAATCCATTCCAATGCGCTGTTTCTTGTTTGCCAGCATTCCGCATGCAATCAGCGCGTTCGTGTAGGTCGTAAAATGGTTCCGGACGCCTCTGCGCCCCACCGGTGTCATCGTCTTCAATTCCGTCAGGGTGGGCACGCGTCCCAGCTTGTTCGCCAATCCCTGGATCTCCGTCATAATCTCTTCTTTGCTCATCGCCTCATCTCCGTAGAAACATGTTTGTGGACCGCAGCCTGGGTCCCCGTGCAAGCCCGATTTTGGCTTGCATGGGCAGAGCCGCCCTCGGCTGCGTTTTAAGATTTTTGTGGCACAGGCACTCCCTGCCTGTGATCAACCTTGTAAAAGCTTTGTGTGGCACGGGCACTCTTGCCCGTGAGCCCGGGTTTTGGCTTCAAAAGCCAAGTACCAGGTACCGGTTCTTGGTTTTTAGCCAAAAGCCAATAGCCAAAAGCTTTACCAGCAGCTAGTAGCCAGTAGCTAGAAGCTCCAACACACACACTTATCCTGTTTGCTTTATTTGCAGATTGCTGAATGCAGACTGCTTATTTGGCTCGACGCTCTCTGTGACCCTAACGGTGGGCCGGCGATGATCGCGTGGTTGCAGGCCTTTTTGGGCTTCCCGCCTCCAACTGGGATACCCTCAATCGCTAACAGGCTTGTTTCTTGCCGCCTGTACACGACGGTTCGCCGCTGCCGCTCCCGGCGAGAACCTGAAACGCATGTTAAACAAAAAGCGAACAGAAGTCAATAAGTAGATGACCAATCCGAAAGATTTTTAAAGTTATCGGACCTTGTAAGTGCCAACCGAAAGTTAGACCTCGATGACAAAGCAGAGTGACTCCCCCGAGGTCGTGTTGTTTTCGCGAAAAAGCGAAGTTGCGGCGAATAGTCGAATCGAGCTACAATCCTTTTCTAAGGGTTGAAGTAGTGAAACCGAAAATTGAAGGGCATTGCTGGCTTTGCGGTGAGTATCGTGTGCTCACGTTGGAACATACCCCACCTCGCTCCGCCTTTAACGACCACGATATTTTGCTCCAATCAGTAGATAAACTCACAGATCAGGTCGGTCACGTAATTTGGCAAGGTGAGGTTGTACGTGGCTGGACGGTTCGGAGCTTGTGTGGAGAATGCAACAACTGGACAGGGGCGAAGTACGGAACACATTATGCTGAATTGATAAAGGATGTTGCCGAAAAGGTGGACAAAGTAGCAGACGGCGACACTATACGTGTAATCGTCAACCGCCCTCTCAGCATTCTCAAGCAAGTTGTAATGAATTACGTTTCGGCCAACGGCCAGCACTTTGTCAAAACTCATCCATGGTTGCGGAAATTCCTTCGCAACTCCCGAAATCAAGACTTCCCGCCAGATTGGTACGTGTATGCGTTTGCCGTCAAAGGCACAAGCGGACGCAAGACTGGTATTGGTGGTTTTTGCGATCTTATTCGGAAGAGAATTTGTGTGGTGGCTGAATTCACCTTCTGGCCATTGGGTACGGTTTTGGCGTTTCAGCCCATGGACGACTATCGGCTCGCGCCAATTCATCAATACGCCAAATACGATTACACGGAATCCAGAGCAAAGTTGATTCTTGACCTTCCCGTAAATCCAGCGGCAAGTGCCTACCCCATCGATTTTCGTAGCAAGGAACAAATCGTTAAAGAGCGAATTCCTTCGGAGAATGGTTACCAAGCCACGCAGGAACAGGGAAAAGAGATGTATGACAAGATTTTCAAATACGCAGCTAAAGAGGACCAGGACGATTTCATTGCATCAGGGCACCCAAGTACCTTCAAGAATTTAAGAAACTAAAGATATATTCCATTCGGTCTTTCCGGTCCAACTAAATCGCAATCATGCTTATACGACTTGGCCAATTCACAGTTGAGATGTGCAAGACTTGGGGTGCGCTCCTAACAAGCGGGTTCATCATTGCCATTTTCTCCTCATGGCAGATCACGGGACACGCGATCCCGGCTAGGTTGGGTTGGGGCATCATCATAGCGGGAATCATCGTTGCGGCATTTCAGGTGTGGAACCGGCAGGTCGATCTTGCCGATACAACGAAGCGCAAGCGTCAATGTATCTTCATATTGAAAGCCATCACGCGGCTGCCCGAAGGCCACCTGCTTCCACTAGTGCAGTATCCACGCTATGACCTGCACACTATCGAAAGTCGCGTTCGAATCGCCCAATATGAAGAAGCACTCAAAATGCATGACGGCAGCGACATGGCTTTGCTACCAACCCCGGAAGAAGAGCAGGAGTTCGCCGCCGAGTTGCGGGCCGTGGAAGAGTTGTATGACTTACCTGCCGTGCGTGATCCGCAAAGGCACCAGAAAATTGAAAACATCCTGCACAAGATGACCGATGACCACAAATTACATTTTGAGCCGCCGAATATGTGGCGCATTGTGTGATCCGCCTGAACCATTACATCGAAGGGCTTGTCTCAACTAGCGTCCAATCCGCCTTGCGAAAAGCCATTAAGGGCTAAAACCACAGGCCATAAAACGCCCACACAACGCCATGCTGTTCCGAGGAGCCTAACGTGATCGCTGCTGAAATCTGCGCTATCGATTCTGTGAGGCCCGAGGAATCGGCTCCGCTGCTCTCAAGGCGAGCACAACTGAACGGATACATGACGACTTACTGCGTTTACCCGCTTTTGCTTGAGGGTGGGAATCCACACCGTTCGCCGCACCACATCTGATTCCCTTGATCATCTAGCATCCACTGCGACAACAAGTGTCAGGGCACGGCTTCAGCCGTGCCGTAAAAGCGGCTAAGAATCTTTTCCTTGCGCCGCAGGCTCTCGCGCAGCTGCTCCCAGGAAGCCCGGGGTTGGCTTCCTGGGACTCAAAGCAGCGAAGCGAGCGCGTCAATAAATAACCGCCACAAACATGCCTGCGCCCGAGTATTTCTTCAATGGTTCCTCATACTGTGCAATTTTGCACACAAGCACAATCGCCAGGCACACGATAAGCGTTTCCTGTACTTGACCGCCCGATTCAGGCGTATAGTTGTGCGATAGCAAAAGAAAAATATCAGGCTCAAGCAGAAGCAAGAGAACAGTCAAAAAGGAAAGGAACAATTCATGGCTGATGAAAACACAAAGTCGCCCAATCAACAGGGCGCTCGCACACTCAAGGACGACGAAATAATCACCGAACGGAAACTTTCCCGGCGGTCATTTGTGACCGTGGCAGGCACGCTTCTGGCCGGTGGCGCTGCGGTCCTCATGGCTGGCTCGGCGGCCACTGCGCAGGACAAAAAGGACGAGGCTACCGATCCGGACAAGAAGAAGGATGACACCTCCAAATCGGCAACCGACAAGAAGGAAAGCAAAGAAGCCGCTACCGATCCGGATAAGACGAAAAAGGACAAAAAGCACAAGGATAAAAACAAGGACAAGGACAAGAACAAAGATAAGAACAAGGACGAGGCTACGGATCCAGATAAGCCCAAATCGTAGGTCGCAACAACCGGCCTGGGCCTGTCGGCGGGGTGCACGTTCGTTGCGCGGCTCCTGATGATTTATTCAACGGTTGAAGAAAACTCGCAATCTGGAGAAGCGTTCGTGTGCCCGTCGCGTCCCAATTCCTCTTTTGAATGGCTTATTAGTCCGCTGAGCAAGGAAGATTTTTTTGCGGACTACTGGGAAAAGAAGCCGCTCGTGGTCAAGCGCGGCCAGCCGGATTACTTCAGCTCACTTCTGTCCTTGGATGAAGTTGATCGTGTCATCACCACGCTTGACCGCCGCTATCCGGACGTCACTCTCAAGAATGCGAAGGCAAAAGTCAGCGCCGATCAATACACGGTGCACGGCGACTCTCTTGACGTTGCCCGGGTCTACCAGCTCTTTGCGCAAGGCTCCACCATCACCCTGGCGTTCCTGGATACCGTGGTGCCCTCTCTGGCTGATCTTTGCCGCAATCTTGAAAGAGAAATCAGCTGCCCCTTCCAGACCAACGTCTATCTGACCCCGCCTGGGGCCCAGGGCGCCAAGCCGCATTACGATTCGCACGATGTATTTGTGCTGCAGGTCGTTAATTCCAAGCAATGGACAATCTATGGAACTCCCGTTGAGCTGCCGCTCTCGGGACAGGGCTTTGACGCTTCTGTTCATCAAATAGGCGCGCCTACTCTTGAGTTCACATTGGAAGCCGGCGACGTCGCCTACATCCCTCGCGGCGTCGCCCACGATGCTCATTCCGGCGACAATCTTTCACTGCACGTCACCGCCGGCGCGCTGTGTTACACCTGGGCTGACCTGCTTCTGGAGTTGGTTGCAGACAAAAGCCTCAACCATCCCGCGTTTCGCAAAGCGCTTCCTCCGGGCTTTGCCGGGCAGGACTTCGATCGGAAAGCCGCGCGAGACACTTTGCGGAATCTCCTGCAACAACTTTCTGCAAGCCCTGAACTCGATCCGATCCTCGACCGCTTTGTCGATGAATTTGTTTCCGCATGTCCGCCGCTGCTCAGAGGGCAGATGGCCCAGTCGGCGGACCTCGATTCCCTGACCATCACGAGCGTGGTTGGCGCGCGGCCCGGCGCTATTTTTCATCTGCGAACGAACGGCGCGTCGGCTTCGGTCGCCTGCTATGGCCGTACGATTACTTTTCCATCGCACACTGCTGAAGCGGTCCGCTTTGCGCTGGCCCGGCCCCAATTCATTGTTTCCGAACTTCCCTGCGATCTGGACGATGAAGGCAAGCTAACGCTGGTTCGGCGGCTTATCCGGGAGGGTTTGGTGCTCGCCCTTTCGCCTTAAATCAGGATTATCGTCAGGTCAGTGAAATTCACGTGGTGTCATTGGCGCCATAGGCGTTAAGATCTTTCTGATTCTTGAACGGGCATCGAAAGCATGCTCCTAAGCTGTTGAAATCAAACGCCTAAATCGTAGCCAGCAGTCGCCCCGCAGCCTGTAGATTGGCGTAAAATTCACAAACTCCCCTCGAACGTCTGGCTCCGTACCGAGTAGAATCTCGATTCACGACAAAACCGCCGGATGGCACAAGAAGAAATCTCAATTCGGGACCTGCTTCATCTTTGCCTGAGCTCAGACGGGCAAGATGGACAAGTGCACTGGCATGAACTTGTACGCAGGACCCAGCCCCTGATCGCCAGCGTGATTATCAATACCGTGCGCCGCTGGAAAACGCCGTTCCCAAGCCTGGTGGATGATCTGATCCAGGACACGTACCTGAAACTTTTTGCCAACGACAAAAAGGCGTTGCGTGCCATAAAAAATGAATTCGAAAATACGATCTTCGGATATTTGAAGGTAATAGCTTCAAATGTTGTGCGTGACCACTTCCGCCAGCCTGTAAATAAAGCCGATGAAATTGAGATCAGCGATTCCGTTTTGCCGCCCGGACCGCGCGATCGCGAGTGCCTTGAGTTTTTGCATAAGAAAGAGGAGATCAAGGGAATTTTAGAAACGCTGTCGTCCTCTGACACCTACGATAGGGATCTGTCCATTTTCTGGTTCTTTTACGAGCAGGGTTATACGGCAAAAGAAATTTCTTTGCTGCCAGCTGTCGGGCTCACGGTAAAAGGTGTGGAAGCCGTTCTGTTTCGCCTGGGCCGCCAGGTTCGCGAAAAACTGGGGATCAAAGAACCCAAAACGGGCGATTGACCATGAGTATTTTCATCGGCTTAGAAGCGGCAAAAGGTTTCAAGCGGCCTCTTACGTCTTTAGGGATAGAAGAGGCAGTATAAGGGATCAGATGAACGAGATCGCAAAACGAAACATGCCGGGTTCCACGCCGCCGTTGGTCGGCTCTGGGCGTGTGGTGTCCGCGCAAAGCCACCCTGCTCTTGCTGCCATGGCGGCAGGCATACGCCAACAGCTTATCCTGCCGGAAATTACTTGCTTCAGGAAGGTTGCTCTATGAACGCCTCCCGGCCTGATTGTCCGGATAACGACGTGCTCCAGGAACTGGCTGCCGGAATACTGGCGCCGGCAATGGCCGAGCAGACAATGCTGCACGTTGCCGAATGCAAGTTTTGCGGGCCCACGCTGCGGCAATACCTGAGGGAGTTTTCTGAAGAACAATCGCCGGAAAATGTTGCCATCCTCAAAGACTTGCAGAGTTCCAAACCTGCGTGGCAAAAGAAGTTGGTGCGGGAGTCGATTGGTGGTGGCCGCCGCTTTCCCTGGCTGAAGCTTGTGCCGGCCATGGTGGCGATGGCGGCGGTCATCTTCGCGTTCATTCAAGGGCCCGCGCTGTTGGCCGCATTCCAGTTGCACCAGGCGCAAAAGCAGGTAGCGGCGGCTTTTGTGGAGCGGCGTACAACCGCAATGCGTTTGCCCTCCGTCAGTTACTCGCCCTATAGCCCATTTCCGGTGGTGCTGGGCGCGCAGGATGGACTTAGCGTGGATGAAGTACCACCATCGCTTCACGATGCCAGCGGCGCCGCCAATAAAAATCTTCGCGCTGCAAAAGCAGATCCGCACTGGCTGCAAATCCAGGGGCGCGCATTGCTATGGGAAGCCACTCCGAGCAGTCTTGAGAAAGCCGAAAAAGATTTTGAACGGGCGCGGTCGGACGGATTGGCTACTCCCAGCCTCGAGATCGATCTGGCCGCCAGCTACTTTGAGCGCGACAGCCGCGCCGAACATCCTAACCTGCAGCGCACGCTCAACCTGCTGAGTGAGGTCCTGAGCAAGCCAAACCTGAGCAAAGATGATCACGCCAGCGCGCTGTTTAATCTCGCCATCGCGTATGAGAAGACTCAGGCCTGGGACCTGGCCGTGGAGACGTGGGAAAAATATCTCCAGGTTGATAGCACCAGCGGATGGACGAACGAAGCGCGGCAGCGGCTTGCAGCAGCAAAAGAAAAAAGCTCCAACATGCATCGCCAGAGTTATTCAGACCCGGTTTTTTTTTGCAACAAAAAACCCAGGGAACTCTGAGACCTGAGGATCCGGAACAATACCAGCAAAAAGCCTTGAGTCAGTGGCTTCCGATCGCCGTAGCGGACAACAACAGCGATGCGTATCGTGCGCTCGAGGGGCTTGCGGAAGTGTTTGCGGAACACCAGGATTTCTGGTGGAGAGATTTTCTGGCGGCTGTTCAATCAAAGGACCTCAGGGCCGTCCAAAAGTTAAGCGGTGCCATCCAAGATAACGAAGAGGGCCGCTATGACAAGGCTCTACCTCGGTTGCACGAGGCTGGCGCTGCATTTGCCCAGAGCAAAAATCGTCCAGCAGCACTCCTGACTGGGTTCGCAGAAGTATACGCAATAAGGAATAAGCTTCAGGGGGCAACCTGCCTTGCCCGCGCAGGTCCATTGTTGCAAATCTTATCTGGCACTTCCTATCGCTGGCTGCATGCACAGTTGTTATTGGAAGACGCTCAATGTCGAAATTTTCAGATTGAATTAGTAGATTCCGATCGCGAGGCAAAACAGAGCTTAGATATTGCAGCTAATTCCGGCCTTCCAGTCCAAAAGATGCGCGTCCTCGGCATTTCTGCCGGAATGAAACACCAACAGGGAAAATGTGATGAATCCTGGAGTTTGGGAGTGGCTGGCCTGGAGTTGTATTGGCAGGGGGCATTCCCATTTGAACGCCTTGATCAGTTTTATGCCGTGATGTGGCAATGCGCTAGAGAAACCGGATCGTTAAATCTGGCAGAAGCGCTTCTGCGTCACACTATTGCCAACCGCGAAGACCCCCGCACTTACATGCCAAGGAACAGGGTTCGTGAGGGAATGCTGCATTTGCGCTTGGCGAATATATTGCTTGCCCTGAGAGAAATGGACCTAGCAGCGGCAGAGAACAAAACAGCATCGACACTGCTCAAAGAGTCTGACGAGGAATACAAGAAAGTTTACGTGCTCAGAACCAAGATCGAACCGGCGGAAATGCAATTGCTTCATGGCGACCCTGAGCTGGCTTTGGCCACTCTTCGGCCCGTAGAACCACTTGTCACGTCCATTCAGGATAAATTTATTGTTGTCAGCTACTATCGAGTTCTTGGAAATATTAATTGGGAATTACGCCGTCTCGGGGAAGCTACCGCGGCATACCAAGCTGCGGTGGACCTAGCAGAATTATCTTTGTCGAAACTTAAGGACGGGCCTGAGCGGCTTGCCTGGGTGCGAGCCGCAGATGATAGCTATCGCGGTCTTGTACGAGTTCTTTTGGAACAGAAACAACCTGAACATGCATTGGAACAATGGGAGTGGTATCAGGACCGACCAATGCTCCAGGGTTTTCAATCACAGGGTCTCGATGGCAAGGAAGCCGATAAGTCCGCAAAAAAACGCGCCTCAGAACCGTCATCGATGCACCGGGGAAATCGTTTGATTGTCGCCAGTTTTAAGGATGGCGTGCAAGTCTGGAGGAACACAGGCGCTGGCGTGGTCGGCAGTTGGATCGAATGGGACCAAAAAGACTTTGAGAGAAGCATTCGCGAGTTTGCCGATCGTTGCGCGGACCCGAATTCGGCGTTGAGCGCAGTGCAGGAGCAAGGTGTCAGTTTATATAGAAGGCTGCTACAGTCGGCCGTCGCTGATTTGCGGGAGTCTGAGCCAGTAGTGGTTGAATTGGACCGCCTTGCCTATAACCTACCCATGGAAGCTTTGCAGAGTCCAAGTGGCTGGTATTTTGGCGAGAAATTTTCCCTAATTTACTCGGCGGGCAGTCACGCTGAAAGCAATCTTACCCGGCGGAGCAAAGCAATTAATCGACGAACGGCCATTTTTGTTTTGGATGCGTCCCGCGCTCCCAATTCGGGATATTTACCCGGGCTTGATGCTCAACGAAAAACAATTGCCGAACTTTTTCCTCGATCTACCATAGTCGATTCCACCACCAGAACCTGGGCCCAATTGAAAGGAAAGCTCAGTGAAAATGTCGTTTTCCACTATATGGGACATGGGCGTGCGGATGGAAGCGGAACAGCCCTAGCATTCAGCCAAGGGCGGTCTTTGTCGGCAAGAGATTTTAGTCCCGGTCTTTTTGCAAGCACCCAACTGGTAGTCTTGGCGGCTTGCTCCACGGCGAAAGCACGAGACAATGGAATTTGGGATTCCGATAGTTTGGTGCATGCTTTTCTTGAGGCCGGTGTACCGCAAATCATTGCCAGCCATTGGAATGTGGATGCCTCAACGACCTCCAGAACTATGGTCAGTTTCTATCAACACGTCAGCGCCGGAGACACAGTTGACCAGGCAATGTTCAAAGCCAAGAAAGAAATTCTGGCTGTTTTGCCGCACCCTTATTATTGGGCTGGATTCAGTGTGACGGGAAGAGTAAATTAGGGCGCTCTAGTCAATGTTCCCTTTGGTGGTCAATTTCGAGCATGGAGTTCGTCAGGAGAAGAGACAAAATGAATAGACGCGACATTCTTAAAGGACTCGCGGCGTTACCTATCGCAGGCGTAGCGGGATGCAAACCAGAAGAAAAGCCCGAAACAAAGCCGCCTGCTCCGTCTGAGATGAAGATCCGAACGGTACAAATACTTCTTGAAGGCGCCTTTGCAGTTGTACTGCAAAAAGGCCACCCTAATCGCGTTGTGGCCTTTATTCCGAGGGCTGAATCAGGGCAAGACGATCTCGCCCACGATTTCTTCTTTAATAATCCGGAAAAGCCCAGGCCACCAGCAACAAAAGACGCAGCAGGGTATCAATTTGAATTATCGACCAATGGGCTGAGGAACTACGCCGATACGTATATCAACCCTGGGTTTCAGGACTTTCTGGCTAGCACCGAAAAATGGAAGCTGCCGCCGCGGGTGGCAACAATCATCCTGCCTTTTCCAAACAGCATCAACTTCGGTGGGCGGCCGCTGGATGTGACCTTTAATTCAAAAAAAACGGGCATGATGCCTACAAATCACATACTCGAATACTATGTGGACGAACCTGAGAAAGTGAAAATGTCTTGCACCGAACTAGGGGAGCATTGCGAAGCCTCACCCCACTGTCCTCCCGGAGTCCTTAGATTTTTCTTTGGTGCTGCCCCGCGTGTGCGAAATAGCGATGAAAAACGACGCGCCCATGCAATTAAGTTTTTCAATTTTATCTTGAGTTCCTCCTTTCCCGACCTAGTGGAGAGATACTCTCTGGCGAGAATTGGCCACGCCGAAGATGAATCGCAGACGCCTGCACGGACTCAACCTACATCCTTATTGGAAAACTTCGACCGGGCAGTGATCCCTGCAGTAATCGAAGGCACGCCACCGAGGAGGCGGGTTTTACGTGTATCCGAGACAGTCGATTGCCAGACAGGAGGAATCATTGTGCGCACGGGCGCAGGTCCAAACGGATGACGTGATTAGATCAAAGAAAACCTTTCGAGTTGGACGGCTTGGACAGCGAAGATAATTATCGATGACGGAGCGCTTTTTCTTGTTGCAATAACTATCGAAGCCTACAATCCTCACTTTCGGAGCTTAAGAGAGGAAATACCTATGAACCGACGTGAGCTTTTGAAAGCTTTAGCTTCGTTGCCAGTAGTTACAACAGTGGGCTGCTCGACTTTTAGCAGCAAGCCCACAGTGGCCCCTGTGGCTTTTACAACCATGAATCTGGTCTTTGAAGGCCCGTTCATCTTCTTCATGGATAATCCTCAGGTACGGGTGTTCGCGCCCAAAGTGGACGGACACCGCTACCTGATCAACAATGCGAATGCGCCTGAGTCAACATACATGCTAGGCGGTGTGGCCGGTGTTGACGATGTGCAGCAGACGCACTATGAATTGCCCAGCGGGGCGGATGCGTTTCGCCTCTCGGCCAGCCAGCTTCACCTGGCGCTGAATAATGAGAAAGCGCCATTCTTCACTTTTGTCCTTCCCGCTCCGGACCGGGTGGTGGCACTGAGCACACGGCAGGCCGAGATTATTGACGCTTTTGGCAATCGCCGTTCCGCCGTGATGCCGACAAGCTATGCATTCGTTTATCACGTGACCGATCCATCAGCCTTGGCGCTGATTCCAGATACAGGCTGGAACCCTCAGGCCGGAGCAGTTTCACGCTTTGCCAATCTCGCGGTGGCTGCGGGCCTCCCGTTGGATGCCCAGGATCCCACGGGACAGCATGCCCACTCTGCCTTTGCTGAATTGAAAAGCTATTTCCCGGCGCTTTCCATGGAGGTTTTGAGTACCGGCCCCGAGGTCCAGAGCGGGACGGTAGAGGGACTATCAAAGGCGATCCGCAGGGGAAGCATGCTGTGGCGTGACGGCGCACAAGCCACGTTCAAGTCGGCTGCACTAACCTCACAGCTTGGAAGACCGCGGCTGATGAATGTGGCGTCACTCGTTGATTGCCAAATCGGCGGCGTGATCGTGATCCATCCCTAAGGATTTCCCAAGAAAGCTGCCTATGAAGCGGGCTGATGGCAATCGGCGCATCGGCCCGCTTTTAGCGAATCGAACCCCAAAACCTGCCCTTTTTGCCAATGGCGCCCCCCGCCGACTGTTTTTCCCCGATCGGGAAAAAACTTTAAAAACAAAAGTTAAAACCTGACAGGGAAATCCCGAGCACCAGCGTCTTATGAAACAAGCAACGGTTTAGCACTCAATCAATTGATGTGCCCGACAGGCATGGGAGGAGAAACCCGGAACCTGCGGAGAATGCCGTTTGCGCAGCGCTAATCGAGCGAAGAGCGCGCTGTAAGGAGACGGGATGGCCACCGCACAATGCATGGATTTTCATCAGTTCAATGAAACATACCTGCACGAACTCAGGGCGCAGGATGTAACCACCGAAGCCCACTTTGTGGCATATTTCAGCAAAATCCTCCATAACAAGCTGCGCCGCCGGTTGATGTGTCCGGAGCACATCAAGGACGTGCAGCAGGAAACCCTGTTGCGGGCCTGGGCGGCGGTGCGTGCCGAAGGCGGCATTCGCCAACCGGAACGGTTCGGCGCTTTTGTGAGTTCGGTCTGCAACAACATACTCCGCGAATCGTACCGCTCGCGCGCCCGGATAAAGCCTCTGGATGACCTGCAGCGCGATCCCACGGACCAATCCCTGACGCCGGACGGCATGCTTCTGGCGGAAGAAACCAAGCTGCAGGTACAGCGGGTGCTGGCAAAACTTCCAGCCAAAGACCAGAAGATACTGCGGGCGGTTTTCTTTGAACAACGAGACAAAAATGAAGTGTGCATGGAACTGGGCGTAAGCCGGGAGTATTTGCGTGTGCTGCTTCACAGGGCAAAGCAGCAATTTGTGGCGGAGTACAATCAGTTGGACCGGGCTCCCAGAAGCAAAGTCACGTTGATCAGGATGCAGCCCAAGACCATCCGGCACGCGCACAGAGCGCGTTCAACGGATTCGAATACTCTGCGCCATTGCTGCTGAATAATTTTGGATGAGCAACCTGCAAGTTGGCCGGCGCCTGACAACGCCGGCTTTTTTATGACCGCGTGTAAAGCTGGAGTGATGCCCAATAATAAGGAGCAGCATGAAAACCGCCAGCCTTAAGGATGTTTAGCTTGGCGTGGTGAAGAGCGTCTGTCGCGCTTTTGCCGTGTGTGAGCTGATCGTAGAAATCGTCCATCAGCGCGGGCGTTACGGCGTCATCCTGGTCCCATACGGCCGCAACGACCTGATGCGCTCCGGCCCGCATGAATGCCCACTCCAGGCCAAGCAGTCCTTCCAGCGACTGCAATTGGGTTCCTACTCCTTCGCAGGCGGAAATGGTGACAAGCTCCGCGTTGAGCCGCACTTTGCCCTCGATAATGTCCCGGCCCAGAAGCTTGAAATTGCCATCTTTGCCGGAAGACAGAATGATCGCCGACTGCAGAGGGTCGATCGCATTGGGAGTGCCGTGCGTAGACAAATGAATAAATTTATACAAGCCGGGCGAGTTTCTTAAATACGAATCAGGCGTGGCATCTTTCCCAGAAAAGCTGGTTATCTTGCTGGACGAAAAATGCTTTCGCACACTAGCCATCTCCTCTGGAGCATGGGGTAGTTCGGGGAAATGCGAATCAGCTTGAGCTGGAGCGCCTATTAACAGAAGGCCTTTTGCGGGAGCACGCTTTGGATGAGACGCAATGAGCAGATCAATCGATCTCGCATTCTCCAACTCCACATCCTCAATCCAGTAGTGGTCCGTCCCCCGGGAAGAAACGACCGTTTCAAAGTTAATGCTGTAGCTTTTACTGTCTGCAACCACGATTACATGCGAGCCTTTGGGAATAAGATCGCTCGCCGGTTGGACCATAAACTGATACAGCTTTTTCGCCGCTGAGCTGTCCGCAAGAGGCAAGTGCTGCTGAATCTCCTGCTGGTAGGAATCGATGAGGTTGTCTAAATCCGGCCCCTTTATGCCTAACGGAAAAAGGCGCAACTGGGTAGCCGTAACGGTCCATAAATAACACTCGTCCCGGGTTTCGAAATAGGAGAGCAGCACTGATCTGTCACGACCGAGATAATGCTGGATCTTTGAGAGCCAAACCTTGGCGTCCTCTGCAACCGGAGTTTTAGAAGTTGGCTTTTCCTCATCCAGCAACAAAGTGCGGGCACGGCCTGCTTGCGCGACTTGCAGCGCTTTGGCGTATTGTTTCTGGCTGATGAGGAAGGTTACATATCCGTCATAAATTGGAGTGTTGTCGCGCAGGGCAGTTCGGAGTTCGGGGTGCTTCAGGCTTTTAATGCCAGCATCCATGGTGGCGATGCTGCGCTGGAACCACTTTTCCGCTTCAGAGCTGTTACCCTGCGCTGCATATGCGCCGGCCAGCCGGGATTGGCTCAACCAAATTTGCTTGAAATGAAAGAGATGTTGCTGCGCGTCCGCGGCTTCCTGCTGTTGGAGTACCTCGCGGTATCCGAGAATGGCTTTGGCATAATTGCCATGGGCGGCCTCAATAGCTGCTTCAGCCAATTGCCAATTCGGTAGATGGTCTAGTCCAAGTTTGGATACTTGGAGATGGTATTTTTCCGCCTCGTCAAGTTGATGCTGACCCAGCTTGACCATCGTCATGCCGTACAAACATTCGGCGATGGCGTCGTTATCCTTCAGTTTTGTCGCGATGGCAAGAGCATGGTTGTATGACTGTTCCGCCAAGCCGGATTGCCCTTCGATGGCCCTAGCGACGCCTATAATCAAGAGAAATCTTAGCTGGCTGGAATCTTTCAATTCAGAAGCTATTTTCTTTCCTGCTTCAGCGAATTCCAGGGCATTTTTGAAATCTGACAAGTCTACATACAGCTGGCCCAAATTCCCCAATACCAGTTTCTCTAGAGGAGGGGCATGCAACGTGTGAAGAATTGCCAGGCCTTCCTTATTTAGGTCAATCGCTTCATCGTAACGGAGATCGCCACTTGCCCATGCCGCGAGGGTAGCCAGTGCGTAAGCCTTGAGAAAAGGATCTGGATTTGAGCCTTGCGCGGTAACCAGCCTCAAATAGTTCTCGGCATCCTTTATTTTGTGCTGGAAAGCTGCACACCTCCCACGAGCATAGTTCAAGGCCCCAGGCTCTGCCTGCAATGCCGCGGCTTGGGCAAAGTGATCTTCCATCTCTGGGTATCTGCCCAACTGGCAAAAAGACATAGCCTGAGCAACTTTGCGACGCCAGAATATTTCTGCGGGGATATTTGAAGGAGGTTCGGGTTCCAGAGGTTCCAGTGCAGCGGTGAATAGCTTCTTGCGGTTTCGAGCTTCCGCGGTGAGAACGCGAAATTTCCAATTCAGGTCCGGATATCCTGCAGATTCTTTCAAGCCCGCTTCCGCAAGCGGAAGGGGCTGATCAGTATAGCCCTGCTGAAATAAAAGGCGGGCCTGAGCGTATCGCTTTTCCAGAGAGGCCCGCTTATTTTCGCAGCCGATCATGCTAATAAGCATTAGCGCGATAATCGTAATTAGCCTGGAGGCGTGGGATAGGTGCCCCCGCCAGTACCGCCACCTGTTGTAGTTCCACCATCTGATGTGCCGTGTCCTGACGAGCACATCTGAACCCGGAACATGCGCAGCGTTCGCGAATGACGATGCACTACCATTTCCGCCAGACGAATGACCCCGAATTTTGGAATACAGATGATGGAGCCAAAACCCAGGATTTCGGACGAAGGCTTCCACTCGAGATTGTTTGCCGGGGAGAACCAATAGCTTCCCCGGTCCGTCGGCCGTTTGGGGCTCTTCCATTCTTTGACCACTTCAGACATGCCGATCAGGGCATGATACTTGTCTTCCAAATCTGTCAACTCATCGTTCTTAAGTTGCATTAGCTTGCTTCCGACCAGCCAATCGTCGGTTTTACCGGCTTTGTGCGCCTTAGCCAACTTTGGATATGTGTCGTGGTCGTGGAAAACGTGAGTGGCCAATTCTAACTCGACTGGATGGCCGGCAATGCGGAGATTTTCAAAATAGCTGCCGGTGATGTCATAGGTGGCTTCGCTGCCACCGGTTGGCTCATGATAAACGGCCATGCGGGCGACAACGCGATCCGCGGTGAGCATGTCCGCAACGTTCAATCCCTCAACGACGGACCAGGCGTGAGTGGTGTGCATGCCGTGGCAGTCATCAAAACTGCCGCCGACTTCAGAGTAAGCATTTTTGAAGGAAATAAGGCCATCAACGTTGTAGGCTGAGGCGCGACTGGATCCATGACCACCGTGGCCGGCAAGAACGACTGAGGCTTGCGGGGCCATGCTATGTTTTTTGGGTCTTTCGAATTCGGCTGAAACAGAGTAAGCCGAGGCATGGTACATATGTTGCGAGTGGTGGCGCGTACACTTCATTTTTTTCTCCATGTACTACAGCGGATAAACAACTGGGCTGGGCACACTTATAGACACCATAAAGCGAGGGGGTGTCTTTGGGCCCGAATACGCCGATTGTACTACGGCCGATTATTGGCGAAGAGTTGTGCCGCCGGAAGAGAGATAGCGTAGGGAAAACATACTGCGTCAAACCGTGTCAAAAGCCCGGAACCAGTTAGTCAGTGAACTGCAATTCAAAAGCGCCGCGACCTACTTCCTCTTGCGTGCCATCACTCCTGCGCCCGAAAACCACCATTGAATACTGCGCCGGTTTCAACGCGTCGGCCGGCAGAGCTATGGTAGCTGTAGTTCCAACCTGAGTTTCCGGCAGCGCGACCGTATGCAGCGCTTTTCCGGAACTCGAGAGAATCTGGGCCCGATATGAGATAAATTCGCCTTTCCGCGCATACTCAACATTCAGGCTCAGGGAAGAGTTTTTCGAAGCTTGTATCAGGTGGGTTTCGCCGGAACCATGAGCCACCCCCGTTAATACAGAACGTATTTCAGGGCGAGGTTCCTTCAGATGGGCGATCATCGAATTCTGGTGGATTGCAACGCCAGACGCAAATAACAGAAGCCCAAACGCCGTAATGGTTACGGGCTGACGCACACTCGTCATAAGACGGGACATGAAGCCGGGGAGAGTCGGCTGCGGAGCTTCCGTTCCAATGTGCCGCAAATGGGTCACAAACTCCGTCCCTGCCTTTACCTGCTCAAAGCAGGCGTCACAAGAAAACAAGTGTTGCTCATACGCATCTCGTTCAGCCGTATTTAGTTCGCCTAACAGGTAGCGCTCCGCCATGAGATCTTTCATTGCGTCATCGTGGTTTATCATTCGTGCGTTCATCGTCTTTTCCCCTGGATTTGCGCAGCTATCGGCCTGCTAGTTAAATTTTTTCTTGTAAAGTTCCCCAAACTTTTGAATGGCCCGGTGAAACAGGACACGAAGGTAGTCGCGATCCACACCAAAATCGCCACAAACTTCTTCATTATCGCGGTCCTCAAAGAAACGCGCCTGCAGCAAGTGCTGGTCCCTTTCAGGAAGCTCAGCCAGAATGGCGCGCACCAGGGTGCTGTTCTCACTTCGCTGCATCAATTCTTCCAGGCTAAGTTGCTGATCAATAACATCAGTCCCATCCAGGGAATCGTGCTGGTTGCGGATGTCAACCCGGCGGCTTTCTGAAAGAACATTCTTGCAAACCGCATGCACATAAGCGCCGAACCCCTGCGCATTATTTACGCTGCCGGACTGGACGGCAACCCATACGCGGCAAAACGTTTCCTGGCGCACATCTTCAATCGTGTGCGAGTCAATGCCGCGCGCACGCAAAGTGATTCTTAGCCGTTCACTAAAGTAGGCGACAAAATGAGCTTCGGTGGCAGGATCATGGGCCCCGAGGCGGCGCAGGTATTCTTCATCGAAAGAGTAGAAGTCCACTGGAGATCTTTCAATCCAGTATACTTCAGCCTTTGCTGCTGATTTCCGTTTTGTGGCGCCTACGGACACACCTGAAGCGGAGTAGGTCAACAAAGTGCCCGCCCCTTTCTTCTTGCTGGTCCGTGATTGCAAAGACGCGCTTTTCACTTCAGAAACTCTCCCGATACGAGCTCCGGCAAAAGTATCCTCCCGCTGAAGACCCCGACACCGCTGACTCTCGACCGTCCAGGGTTAGTGCGGGGAGGCCACCGCCTCCGGCTTGGAGTTCTTGTTTTCCCGACGTCACGCTCGCTCCAGTAATGCGGGAACTGCGGCTCGCCCACCTTATGGCTAACCGCCTTACAAATACCTAGTGATAAACGGGGCTTAAGCGTTTCATCGATCACCCAGGAAAAGCTGGTATGGAGGTTAAGCCTTTTGTTTTCAGCATCTATTCTGCTGCTCAGGCTTGGAGTAACCCTGATTTTTTGAGCCCTTTTGCCGAGCGCTGAGCGCAAACTGGGTTTCTAACGGTGCTTGAAATCCGCCTTCGCAATGTGCGCGAACGATGGGCGATCCAAAGTGGGGGTGATTAGAGAAGAAGCGGAAGGGGTTTGCCATACCCGCTGGCCGTCATTTCGAGTTTGGAGGGACCTCAAGAACAGGTCCATGTGGCTTCAGGGGCTGAGGAACAGGCTCGAAGCTCGATTTTATATATTCATTCGCCGTCGTTTCATAGCAGGGCAGCGGGATGCGTCTGCGGTCCAGGTCCTCTCTAGGCACGTTACGAGAATAGATCAACGGCTCATGGCGATCAGGCTGGCTCCGCGCCGTTAACTGCGCAATGGTCTGGTCGCAAGCCTCGTCTCGCCAGGCTGAGACCTCATGGACCACTGAGTAATCAAAGCCGGATTCCGACAGCCGGGGCTCATATGGGAGAAAGGTGAAGACGAGCTTGATGAGACCCCACTCTTCGTGCGAGATCTCGGTTTCGGCAACGAACACTTCCTGGCTGGAGAAGAAAGAAGAGCGAGGGTGGTCAGCAAAAGCTATGGCAACCAGGCGCAAGCGTATGGGCGCTTTCTTGGGAGGATAGTCCCAGCGGAGCTGTCCTTCAGCCTGCCTCCCTGCCCCACCGATACACGTGGCGGCCAGGAAAAGCAGGGCTGCAGTCCAGTTCCTTATCTTCGCGCTCATCACAGTCTGCTCCCTAAGTTTTTATCACATAAGGCCTTTGCCACGTAAGGCTTGCCGCATAAGCACTGGGCCTCATGCGCAACCCCAAAGCGTTCGGACGAAATCCACCTTCTCTGAGATGCTTTTTTGGCAGAATAGGGAAACTTACGAGCGGTTCTTGGGTAAACCCGGGAGGTCGCGCCATTTTGATAGAAAGCGCGGGAAGTACTAAGCTATGCTTCTTAATTTCATTGGTTCGATCAGAAGGATTGCCGTGGTACATAGGCGCAACCAATAATTTGTATCTTCGGTCATTCCCACGATCTCGAGAATGCCTGAGATGTCTTGGCTATTGCTGAAGTGTTTTTCCGATGGCGCGGCCATCCTTGAATATGTCTTTTTCAAATAAGCGGTTCACCACAACGACGGTACGCGCTGTTGGGCTGGCCTGCTCGGACAACGCCCAGTCTTCCGCTATGTTTGCGCTAATGGCACTCGTAATAAATGGTCGGACAGAGATTTGAACCTCCAACTGTAATTCCGAATGAGATTTTTAGGGTCCATTGGAATCTATAGAAAATCCACGCAAGACTGTAAGTGACTGTTATTAAGCCTGTTCTAGGCCGTTTTGGGCCCGTTTGGGCGTTTACCGAAACTGTAGCGATCTGTGAAGCTGCAGGCTTTCACACTCACAAATCTGTCAAAAACAGGCCTAGCACATCTGAAATGGCTGCCAAACCCTCCTCCTCACTTTCGATCTGTGCACACCAGCCAAAAATCCATATAATCTAGCAGTCGGACAAAACCAATGCCTCAAGCCCAGAATCGGCATACGCCACTCGCTCCCGACGTTCGTGAATCCGACAGGGTGTATTCCAGCTTGCGTGAGATGGCGATCACATTCAAGCTCAAGCCCGGTGAACGGCTGACAGAATTAGATATCGCGGAAAGGTTCTCCGTATCACGGACTCCCGTTCGCGAGGCTTTAAATCGGCTGGTCAATGAAGGCTTCCTGAGCGCCGATGGAAGAGGCTTCTCGCTGCGCGACCTCAACCCCAAAGAGTGCTTTGATCTTTATGAACTCCGTCTTGCCCTGGAATGTACGGCCGTCCGATTGGCGGTACAGCGCGCTAGTGACGAGGAGCTTTCCCTTCTGTCAAAAATGGCGAGACTCGCAAACCGCGAGCCCGCGGATTGTTCTGTGGAACGCATTGTGGAACTCGATGAGCAATTCCATGAAGAAATCGCACGGCTCTCAGGCAATGCACAATTAACTGAAGCATTGAAAAGCGTAAACGCGCGCATTCGTTTTGTCCGGCTCATTGATATGGAAGGCAGGCCACGAAGCCGATCCCTTGGAGATCACGTAACGGTGGCCCGCGCTTTGCAGGCGCGAGATGCTGAAAGTGCGATTCAAGCCATTCAGAAACACGTTTCTCGCAAGCTTCAAGACATGGTACAAGTCGTTCGTCGGGGGATTGCCCGAATTTACGTAGCTGATTTTGATCGCCAGGCTTCAGCGCTACAAGGCAACCGGCGCAGAAAACTATCCTAGGGAAGATTTACACCGCTCAAAAACCCACCCAGATGCGCCGCCAGGGTAATCGTGATGACTCCCGCGAACTCCACTGCAAGCCGATAGCTTGGCACGGCACGCTCAGAACGTATTGCGCGAAAATGCAGCCACCACGCCAGCCAGATCAGCACCGTTGAAACCACTGCGAGCACCAGATGTTGCAGCAGAACTCCCTTCAGAGACTGGCCCTCCAGTTGTAGTCGCCAAGCCAGGATGCCGGTGATTACAACCGGCAAAGACATTATGGCCGCAACAATCAGGTTGTAATAGGCGGCTGCAGCCAGAGTGGCTTTGTGCGTCCATTGCGCCAAAAAGTCAAACACAGTGCCGCACAAGAATAATGCGATGGGAAAATGAATCAACACTACATGCTGAGCATGTTTCGCCATCAGCGCCGTTTTGATATCGAATGGGTGCATGCGGCTTGCCTACTCAACAGTTACTTTGCCAACCATCTTGGGATGAATTGAGCAGATGTATCGGTATGTTCCTTTTTTGGTGAACGTGTAGGAGTACTCCTGGTTCTTGTCCAGCAGCTTCGACTTGAAACTCTTGTCGTCACTCACCACGTTGTGCTGATCGTCGTCATAATTGACCCAGCGCACAGTGGTCCCCACCGGCACCGTCAACGGATCGGGAGAGTAGGTAAAATTGATCATCTTCACGGTAACGCTTGCCGCTTTGTCTTCAAAAGCTGCGGCGGTTGTCCGGACCGCGGAAGCCGTCATCGCAACTCCCAGCAATGAAGCTGCGCAGATAGGCATTAGTAACTTCTTTCTCATTTTTCTTGCTCCTCGTAGTTGGAATTAAACTGAGAACAGCTGTATCAAGTAGCATCAGGTGCTGGTTGCCGGCTTAAAATACGCGCAATTTCAGAAACGCTGCGGATGGCCCCCAGCAGCATGAGGTGTTCGCATCTGATCTGAAATTCATTTTCACGAATGCCTGCCAGCGCGGCATTTAGCTCATGAAATGCCTGGAGATCAGCTGTCTCGAAATAGGTAATAAAGTCTTGCTCGTCCAGGCCGGTGCTGTAATAGAGCTCGCGTTTCACACAACTCATGTAGGCAAGCGACTTTTGCGTGTGCACCTCAATCTCATGCAGGCGTTCGCTTTCAGGCATGTTCCACCAGCGCGCGGTTTTCTTCACCGGAATCACAATGGCATAGCGCGGCGTTGCGCTTTCATATTTGCTGTTGTTCAGCTGCTCATTGAGCCGGGCCGAGTTCTCTTGCGTAATGTAACGGCGCGGTTTGGAGATGCCGATCATGATGTCGGCGATTAGCGAGTGGCGGCCGATGATGGTCTGCGCACATTCATTGACATAACTTTGGGCTTCCGCCAGATCATTGGCATGGATCCTGAGAAAAAAATCGGCCGAGGCCTTAAGCCCCTGGCTCAGGTAGATGCTGGCCTCAACTCTTTGCGATGATTCGGTAAGCACTCCGGTCAACTCCGCCGCCGCGAGTGCGCGAATCGAGTCGTCAGCCTGTGCCCACTCAGGCAGCAGCTTAAAAGCTGCGATGATCACGAAAGAAGGTGCGCCCGTGAGTTGTTCTCTGCTTACCATGCAAGGTCATATCCTCTTTGAACGTGCAGTGCGGCCACTATCGCATCAGGCGCACAATTAGCAATCCTCCATATCCCGCAGTTCATGAGTCAGATTTATTCTTGATAAAGCTGCCTTCCAGGTACTCGCGCATGGTTGCGCTCTCATTGCCGGGAGTAAATCCTGTGAGCGTAGGCTCCCACTGCCCGTGGCCATCAATGCCGCCGTCCTCAGCCTTTGTAATCCTTACCAGGGCTTCCTTGTAAGGAGTGTTCACGCCATAGGCATCATTGCCTTGCCCTTGTCCAATGCCCTGCCCGACTGAATTTTTTCGTATCAGGTCATCGGTCATCATGGTGGGCTGGCAATAAACCCGCACGCAGCTTTGCAGTGAGCCACTCCGGAAATTGGATTCATAACCGCTGTCACTGAGAGTGCGCCCATCTTTGCGATTGCGCTGTGCGGCTACAGTTCTTGGCGTTGCCGCCCAGGGCGCATGGCGTGAAATGACCATTCCAGGACGAACACGGGGATCATAACGGCCACGCAACTTAAGGCGCGCCGCCTGGTACAGCGGATCATCCGGTTTCCATCCTTTATAAGGACGGTCCTCATCATTGGCATCCACCCACACGTAATCGCCGTCATTGATGCCCAATGCCTTGGCATCTTGTGGATTGATCCTGATCTCTGGCTCGCCAACTCCTGGTGATCTTTTGTCACTGCGGTAAGGATCGCCAAAGCTGGAGATCCACATCTTGTTCCAGTCCGCCATCATCCATGAGGAATGCGTGGAATGCCGCGTTTTGGTGCTGATAAATACAAATTTGTAGCCCCTGGCGTGAAGCGGATTCTCTATGTCCTTCGCCTTTTCCCATGGCAAGACAAGGTTGCGCTTGCCTCTGTCATCCGCGCTGGTGGCGGTAACAGGAATATTTCGTGGCTCAGGCCGGAGCCCCGCAGCCGGCCCAGAAATAATTACGTTGGGCAGATAGGGTGTGGCTTCGATCGGCTCGCGGTGAACGACAACATTTTCACCTTCGCGAATAAAGGTATCCTCTTCGCGGTAAAACTCCAGTCGTCCTGTCTTGTTGTAAAACGGCGCGCTCTCCTGGATTTGCTCATATCCCGTAATCCGTGGATAGGTGCGGAAGTTCATGAGGACGGAGCGGCCCGACTTCAGGATTTCCTCGCAGTTATAGCCTTTGAGCGTGGTTGAAGCGTCCATCAGGCGCTGGATGTAAAACTCCGCTTTCCCTTCCAAAATGTATTTAAAGTAGTTTTCGAATCGAGAATCTCCGGTCATCTCTGTCAGCTTGCGCGCCACGCCGGCGACCGTTTCCGCATCCATCTTCGTATCGAAGATCGGTTTAATTCCGCCTTTCCAGATGCTGCAAAAAGGATTGGAAGCCGAGCCCACAATATCCGGAAGGGTTGTCTCCAGCCAGCTTGGGACCGGCAGCGCGATATCAGAGTATTCGCAGCTCAGGTTATATTCCCAATCATTATTGATGAACAACTCCACTTTGGGCAGCTCATGCGTGAGCAGGTTATAAAGCCATGGGCAGTTGTTGATCATGTTGGTGTTTGCCGTCCACATCATTTTCGTGGGCGTAGGCATGTGGGTCTTTCCCGTCGCCCACGTTGGCCCGCCATTCACCCAGAACACCGGATGCTCTTCGGTGTACGTCTTGCGGAGTTTCGGCGTGGCCTCATTGGGGTTGAAGGGATCTTCCGCCACATACGCGGGCAGACCATCCATGGAATTGACTTTGTAATTGCCGGCCCACGTTCCTGGTCCTGCTCCAAAGGTGCCCAAATTGCCGGTCAAGGTGCACAGCATAATGACGGCTCGGCCTTTAAGGTCCGCGTGGTAGTAGTGGTTTACCCCCTCGCCGGAATGCATCGCGCACGGCTTGATGGTGCCGATGTCATGCGCCAGTTGCTCGATCAAATTCGGCGGCGTGCTCGTGATCTGCGAAACTCGCTCCACGGTGTAATAGGAGAGCACTTCCCGCTGAATGCTGAACCCAGTACGGCAGCGAACCGGCTTCCCATCCACGGTTTGCACGGTGAATTCTCCATCCAGAACCGGGTCAATTCCTTTGGCCAGCATTTTGTCGCCTACGTCTTCGCGCGTGATCACCGCCGGCTGGTTGGTCTTTGCATTCCAAACCACGTAGTCGCCCCATTGCGCCCGCATCTTGGGATCGATCTTCTGGACTTCCGCGCTGTAGCCGGTATTTTCCGCGTTCTTGTAGTTGGGAATAATGTCCGCGGCGCGCAGCTTTTTGAGCGTATCCAGGCGCACGAGCAAAGGCATGTCAGAGTGCTTCTTGATAAAAGTTTCGTCGTGATAGTTTTTCTGGATAATGAGATTGGCGACGCCCAGCAGGAGCGCCGTATCGGAGCCAGGCCGGACGGGAATCCACGAATCAGCTTTTTGCGACGTAGGGTTGTAGTCGGGCCCGATCACGACAATCTTGGCCTTGCGCTCCATACCCTCTACCATCCAATGCACATCAGCCATCTTGTGTTCGACAAAATTCTTGCCAATCACCACCACCAGCTTGCTGTGGCGCATATCAGCCATGTCAACATCAAAGGAGTTGACTCCTGTAACCTGGGGGAAGCCGGGGTCCATGTCGCCAAGATATTCATAAGTTGTCCAATGGCGGGCGCCCTTTGCCTGCGCCGGTTCTACCTTGCGTACATGCGTATCCACCAGGGCAAGCATATTGGCAAAGCGAACCAGCGCTCCTTGCTTTGACACCGGCCCGCATGCAGCAATGGCTGAGCGCATCTTGATGGCCTGCGTGCCAACGCCGCCAAGTTGGTCGATCATCGGCTTGGGATAGCCTTGTCTCTCAAGCAACGCCGCGCCTTCCGCCCCGCCATATGTCTGCGTGATATTGAGAATTGCCTTTGCGATCAGGGTAAAGGCCTGGTCCCAGCTAACGCGGACGCGATCGTCCTCACCGCGCTTTTTAAAATATCTCTCGACGTAATCTCCCTCGCGCGGAAACCCAGCATCCGCCCACTCCAGCCAGCATTTGCGCACAGTGGGAAACTTATGGCGATGCGGTCCGTAAACTCGCTGGACCAGCGTGTAACCTTTCAGGCATCCACGCGGCGCCCACCCGGCAGAAACCTTGTTGCCATAAAGATCGCCGACTCCGCCCATGTCATAAGCCTGTTCAATTCTGAGAGCCACACCATCGCGGACGAAGGCCGTCAAGCGGCAATTGTGCGTGTCGTTCGGCACGCACAGGAAATTGAAGGTGGAATCATAGCTGTATTGGTCGCGATAAACTTTTTCCCATCCGCGGCTGGGGAAAAAATCCAGAAGATTTCCAATCGAGTCCAGCGGCGAGAGCAATGTGGTTTTGCCGTTTAAGAGCGCGGCGCCAAAAACTGTTCCCATGTATTTGAGAGCTTCGCGTCGAGTTGTGGTCAAGAGAGTCCTTTCTGGCAAACTGGCCGCCGCACTACTGTCTTAAGCGCTGCAGGAAGATCCACATCCACAAGTGGTCTTCTGATTAGGATTTTCAAAGATGAAACCGGCGCCGTCTGGAGTGTCTTCATAATCCACAACGCAGCCCTGCAGATACATGGCTGACGTGGCATCAATAAAAACCGCCAGCCCGTCAAAGCCGTATATCTTGTCCATCTCACCGGCAACGTTCTCAAAGTGCATGGAGTAGGTAAATCCAGAACAGCCGCCGCCGGCTACGCCAATCCGCAACCCGGCAGGCACAGGTGTTTTCTCAGAGATAAACTGTTTCGCCTTTTCAATAGCGACTGGGGTAAGAATGACCGGAGCTTTACCTGCAATCTCAACATTCACGGTGGCGGGGGAAGCCATAACTCACGTCTCCTTTTAGGTTCGTTCTTGCGGGAATCTCTAGTCGCTTCTGCTCATCATTTCTTGAACAAGCCCGGTAAGCTGCACCAGTTCCTTCGGCTGCTCAGCGTTAGTCCCTGAACAGTGATTGCAGCCGCACTTTTCTGAAGCATTGGTTTCCTGCGGCATAACCGGCGAGATTTCAATCTTGAAATACCTGGTTTCGGCGGCAAGGAATCGATCCAGAAGCTCACAAATAGAGCGGTAAAAAGATGCTATGGTCGCCTGCGCAAGATTGCCGGCGAACATGCGGCCCCAGCGGGCCAGATGTTTGCTCAAGAAATAGACTTGCGCGCGACGGCACAATCCGGCGTTCGCAACCTGGTTCCTGTCACTGGCATAGGCTTCTTTGGCGGCAAGAAAATTCATGAAGTCCAGCTCAACGGCAATGTGATCAGGGCGCTCTCCAACTGTGTCCGCCAATCTGACGCCAAAAGTGGAATACATGCTGGCGATTGCCGCAATTACATGCACAGAGTTTTCTGCGTTTCGCCCCAAGTAGTCGGCCTCGTATTGCATGCAGTGCAGGTTTGATGAAAACAGACGCGTGTATTCGGCCAAAATTGCGCCGGCGAAAGATTCATCGCCGGAGATTGCCGTAAAGCTCTCCAGCAAGCCGGCTTCGATCATGCGACGATGAGCAGGCGGTGCATCCTCGAGTGCAACGCCAAGCAAGGCACTGAGGGCTCCTTCCCTGACTGCCAAACAAAGCGCCTCACTTGGCGAGGACAAAGCCTGGGCCAGGATGGAATAAACCATGGCTCGGCTTCGCGCCGTGCGGCCTCGTTTGCTCTCGCCTGCCATGGTATTGGTGGACGGAAGCATGCCTGCCGAGTTCTGCATAGCACCCGCCGAGGCCATTGATTTCATCTCTTGCATACCGGAACTCCAGTTTCCTTGCTAAGTAATGTTCAAATGCTTTTTAGGACGGATATAGATCGGTTCTTCAATTGGGACGCGCACCAGTTCACGGCCATCGTCGTCATAGCCAATGGCTTCTTTTTCCGCCACCTTATATTTGGAGATAACCACCTGGATTGAGTTGAAAAGCTGCAATACACCAAGCAGCTCATGCGATGGATTCGTGTAGCGTTCAATGGCATGCTCAACGCCCGGCCCAAACATCTGTTCCAGATATTTGCGTGGCGCCCAGCGCGGCGGAATGTAATACACGTTCGGCTCGGTGCCGAATTGCGGATAAAGCGGTAAAGCGACTTTTTCCTTATGCACAAGAAAATGCAGCGGACCTTCAGGATCGTCGACCCAGCCCTGCAATCGAATTTTGCCGACGCAGGCTGCGTTACACCGCGTGATCATCGGCTTGCCCTGGGTGATAGGGTCTTTGCCCTCAAGGCGCGGATAACAGGCAATGCATTTTTCCGATGTTCCCGTCGCCTGGTTATACATGGCCTTTTTGTAGGGGCACGCCTCCACACATTTCCTCTCCCCGCGGCAGCGCTCCTGGTCGATTAAAACAACTCCATCTTCCGGGCGCTTATAAATCGCGTTATTAGGACAAGCTGCCAGGCAAGCTGCGTACGTGCAGTGATTGCATATCCTTGCCAGATAGAAGAAGAAAGTTTTGTGCTCAGGAAGCTGGGACCCACGGGTCGTGATCCCATCTTTGATTTCAGGATGCTCATTGGGCGAATCCTCATAGATATTCGGATAGCGCCACTCATGGTCAGCAGGCAGATAGCCCACAACTTTTTGCTCGCTCCCAGAGACACGATTCAAGGCCGCTTCAAACAGCGTCTGCCCTTCATACACTCCATAGGGAGCGCTTTCAGGGCCTGAAGTATTCACGTCTGCTTCTTTTGCGCCACTCTGCTGCCAGCCTGGTTGCGGTCCCAGCAGTTCAAGCGTCTTTATGTCCCAACCATGCGGATAGCCGCCGAAAGGCTTTGTCTCCACGTTGTTCCACCACATTGCTTCCTGTCCCGGCGAATGGGTCCAGGTGCTTTTGGATGCCATTGTGCAAGTCTGGCACCCAATGCAGCGATTGATATTGAACACGGCGGAAAATTGCCTTTTAGGACGCTGCTGTGGCCGTGGAAACTCCATCGGCCGGCCCAATTGCCAGTTATAGACTTTAGGCATCGCACTTACCTTCCTGTTTGGAACTTGCCGTCCCGGCGTTTTCTTGCGGATGAGAAAAAGTATCCGTGGAACAAGTTGCGGCGGGACTAACGCCGGTAACCAGGTCGATCAATCGAGAAATAAAAGCCGGCCCCTTGGCGCGATATACGGTGTGCGGGCCGCGATAATGCGGATTGGCGAAAATAGCCATAATCTCTTCACGCGTCCATCGCATCCGCGCGAACTCCTCGACAAAAGTCAGCCCCATCTCTTCGATCTCTTCTTCATCGCACTCCATGAGCGTGCCGACCAGTTGCATCGGGTCTTCCGACTCAAACTCCTTGTCGGCCATTTCATTTCTCCTTTGATTGGTAGCGTAGTTTCACTTTCGCCCCAGCATCAGGGTGTACCAGGTGGAAATTGCTTTCTGCCCTTCGCGATCGCCCTGGCTTCCGTCCCACACGGCGAAGCCAAGCCTGGTTTCACCTTCGCTTCGAATACCGCTATTCGTCGCAATCGCGCGTGAGAGCACCACATGCCATTGCCCGTCTCGCCATACACCTTTTCCCGCGACCAGTTGTGATCCCAGGGGCTTTGGCGTTACCGTACCAAAGCCCCGGGCTGTCGCCTCTTCAACGGGGGTTAGGCGATGTGTAAGTGCTATGGGATTTCCTGCTTCAACCGCTGCCGCGCCCGGCACGGGATAGGGATCATTCACCATCCATGGATGCGCGTCTTCTGGCCCGGATCTCCGTCCGCGATCGATATGTTCTTGCCAGTCAGCTTTCCACTGCCAGATGGTGACTTCAGTATTAGTGTCTCCCATGGCCAGCGTGGCATTTCCTTGACCGGAAAAGAATTGCAGGGCCACAGCATCGCTGAAATCCTGCGGCAAAACAGTGCTCGAGTTTTTCGTGCTGTCATTCCAGTCCAGAAGAAATGCAATCGTATGACCGTCGTTAAGCGATCGCACCCTCAGGTCAGGCGCGGCGATGCCGCGGTTCCAGAGAGAGTTCAGCGGTATGCGAAGCGTAGGAGCGCTGTTCCAGGATGCGGCAAAAGGATCATCCAGCGGCAGCTTGCGTCGTGTCCTGGCTGAAAGGAGCAAGCCGCTGGCGGGCATGGGAGTAGAATCACAACTAGCCGCTTTGCAAAGCGATTTGACGTAGTACGCCAGTTGCCATCGCTCTATCTCGCTCAAGCCCGGACGTACTCGCATGGGCGTTCCATCCATCCCAGTAGCGATTCGCAGATAGATATCTTCAACTGAAGCTCCGCCCTTGAATGGGCCGGTAGTAAAGTTGCGTACCTTGATGGGAAAGCCAGCATCGTCTTCCAGATCACGGGCCCCTTCTCCATCCCCCTGGCCTGCTGTGCCATGGCAGGCCGCGCAATGTGCCTTTTCATAAACCGCTTTTCCTGCAGCAACGATTTCAGCAGACTCCGCGGGCTTAGCGCTCAAACTTAGAGACTGATTCTCCTTCGCCCGCATGGAAGAAAACTTAGGCGACATGCTCTCTACATAGGCGACCAGAGCTTTGCGCTCGGCCTCATTCAAAAAAGAGAAGCTCGGCATGCCGGACCCGGGGATGCCCCGCGTAATCGTGCGCAAAAGATCATCATCAGTGGGAGGAGAGCCTGCCGGCGTGGAGCGCAATGTGAAAAGGCCGGACGCAAGATCGCGTGGTCTTGGAAATAAAAGATGCGCCGCTTCCCCGTCGCCTTTTCCTTCAGTCCCGTGACAGTAAGCGCATTGCACTTTATAGAGCTCACGTCCGCTCGTCACGGAATTGCCTTCAGTATGGCGTACCGGCGATTGTGCTGAAATAGAGCACACTAAGATGAATGCGACAGCAAGAGCTGCGGCGATAACACGCACATCCATTAATGTTCGCGTATTCCCTTGCACTCCCTTATACCGTCCTATCGATCAGAATGTCCCTTGAATTGAACCGATCGCGCGACCGTCATCAAACATTGGAGAAGCCTCATTGCTGATGTATCCCACAAAAATATGTATACATATTGTGCATACAATAAAAAGAGGAATCATGCTCTCCCATCAGAACCAGGAAGTCAAGAGCAAATCAGGGACAATAGTTAGAAAAAGTGTTGCAGCACAACGCAGCGATAATGTACTCACAATTGTGTGCAATGAATGAATTCAACTTAAGAGAATTACTTACACATTCTTTGGGCATCTACGCGCATTGAATCCCAAACAACAAATGCGTCTTTCCCGAAACGGGAAAAGGCAAGAAACAAAACAGCGATCAGAGGCGACTTGGCCGTCTGAAATCCGTAAGCTGCTTCGTAGGCAATCAAGTTCTGCTTCTCGCTTTGCTGGTTGTAGAGACACATGTCAGCAGAGTAGGGCCGGGCTGGGCTTTAAATAAAAGTCTGAATCTTTCGATTGATCGCCAAATGGAATTCTGCAAGAAAAACCTGCGCGGTCAACACCGTTGCATTTTATCTACAACAGGAATTTTTAGGACTTTGGAATGCGCGCATCTTGCTGACAATAAATGGTCGGGGAGAGAGGATTTAAAATCTCCGACCCCCTGGTCCCAAACCAGATTTTGAGTCTTTTTGAATTTTAGGGAGAAAGAGAGAGGGGAAAGTTTTTTGTTTCCAAAGGCTTGCAGAAGCCCTTTACCGGCGCAGATTTAAAGAAATTGAAAATACGCCGGTTGCCACCTACACTAATCGCCCAAGGATTTGCATGCTAGTGATCATCTTTCATCTGCTGATTGGACTATTAGGATTGGTTCTTCTATATATGGCTTTCTTCCTTACCGAAACTGCAGAAGGCGGCCTGCAGAACCGGTTGGAAGAGTTGTGGATTCGTGTGGACGATCTGTCAAGAACGGCTCTCAGCCGCCAAGCAGCGTTCTTGCAGCAAATCGCAAAACTTTTGAGCCATACTTTCGATTGGATATTTGGCAAAAAACTGCTTTCGGCCAAAGCAGCTGTGACTTCTATTTCTCTTTCTTCTGCTGCTGTCTTTCTCTTCTGGTCCTTTATCCATTTTCACAAGGGACCGGGAACGGCCCTAATGGGATTGGCAATCGCTATACTGCTGCTGATACTCGGATTGGCACCGGGAAGAATTCGATATCTAGGGTTCGCATGGACCGCTCTGCTAATATCGGCTCCCCTAACGACGAAAAGCGGACAGATTATAGATAAACTCTTGCCGGTTTTAGCAATTCTATTCGGCGGAGTAGGCTCTGATATTGTATTTATCGCGGCAAGCCGCTGGTATCTGCGGAAAAGTGAGGGCGTTTCAAGTGCATGGCTGATCATTTTACTATTGGGTTTCAATATAACTGCGGCCTTGCTATTGCTTGGCCCAGCTCTAGTCCTCTATTGGGGAGCAGGTAGTGGCCCTGTAAGCAGCTTTGAGCTCAGCATCTTTATCGTGAGCATTTCAAACCTGATCACTGTTATGATTCCTCTGCTTTTCATCCTGCTTGCAGTTGCGGCCGGGGGCCACATTGTTTTCTGGCCTGCGATTCAAGGGCCAATCTATTCTGCACAGAGATATGGGTTGGTTCATAAGCCCAAGCTGCTAGGCACGATAGGAACCATATGTGTCTTGTTTGCGTGGCCAAACAACCCTCTAGTCCAACTAATCGCTAAGCTGTTCCATGTGGAATAGAAAGCTGATGTGATTTGTTGAAAGCGGAGGCTTTCTCAGCACAGAATCGTCTACCGCAGTCGCGATACTCGCCGAGATCCCGGTGAACAAACATTGGCAGTTGACGCGGTACGCGTACCCGCCCAATACCGCCCGGTAAAGTTGGGATCGGTAAGTGCATTGTAAAGATTTTCGAGCATTACTTGGTCCCGATCAGATTAACGAATATGCCTCTGTGGTTGTACCTCAGGTCGGTCAGCTCGTCGGAGAAGTCGGTGAAGTTGTAGCCGACGCCGGCCTTGAGGTTCTTGGTGATGTGATGGTAGATCGCGGTCAAGACGCCGCGGCGGCGTTGATTGATATCCGGGAGTGCAAGCTGTCGGACCTCGGCCAGCCCGTCCCATTGTTTGAGGAACCGGTAGTCCATCCGCAGGACGGAGAGATTTGCCGTATTGTCGAAGAAAGTCGGGCTCACGCGGTCCAGGCTCGCCTCACCTAGTCGGTACGCGTACTTGCCGCCCACGGACCAGTTGGCAGTGAGGTCATAGGTAAGATCGAGCGCTGCGATGTGACTCTTTTGAAGGAACTCGGTCGCGATGTTCTGCAATCCAAACTGATCTGTGGTTGGGACGTTATAGAAGTATGTGTACTTCACCAGGGCATTCAGCCGGTCGTTCCTTACCGGACGGTATGCGTAGCCGACGACGCCCTCGGTGTAGCCACCGGCATAAAAATCGCCGAGCGAGCTGTTACTGATTGAGTGATCCAGTTTGCCGAGCAGACGCCAGCTCGGCGTTAGCTGGTATTTGAAGTTGTTACGCAGAAGCAACACGGTCTGTACGACATGAGACAGGTCGGGCTGTTGCGCGTCGTCCCGGCGAAACTCGACCGCGCTTGAGAACTGTATCTTAGCCAGGCCATAACCCATGTGGATTCCGGCCGCCTTGCGTTTGGTTTCCGCGCCGGTCTGGGAGTCGAACAAGTTGCCGAACTCCCCGCTGCCGCCGAAATTCCAGCGCTCTTTGGTCACGAGGTTGATTCCGGTGGCATGCGTAAGTCCGCTCTGCGATGCGGCGGTCTGGTAACGCTCCTCGACGTAGATGCTGGAGCTATCGCCCAGTCTTGTCTTGACGCCCGAAACCAGGCTGCCCCAACTACCGCTGTGGACCAGTTGATCGTTGTCCGTCCGTTCGTTTTCCAGCGAGTAGTTCAGGTAAAGACTTGTCCGCTCAGAATAGAGAAAGCTGGTGCCGATCTTTCCACCGGGACCAAGATCTCCGTCAGACGCCTCGCCATCGATCCGGAAACGTTTCGTCAGTCGATAGGAACCGCCCACGCCTGCGCGACTGTTGTCTGGACGGCCACCGCTTGCCGCGACCGTGTCCTGGCCGAAGACGTAAGCGCTCCAGGTGTCACTCGGGCTGTATTTTATCTGCGCGACCGTGTCCGTGCGCTCGCCCTGCTCCTGGGTGAGTGGCACAATCGGCGAATTGTCCTTACGCATATCGTCGCGCACGCCAGCGCTGAAGCTCCATCTGTTGGTTACCCTATAGCTCAGATCCAATTCCATCGCCCGCGTGTCGAGCCCCTGGTCCTGGGTCCTCTGATCGGCCTTGGCGATCAGGGTCATGCGGCTGGACACCGGCAGTTTGAACATGCCACCGTATTGCTGCGTGTCTTTGATCGTTGTCTGTCCCGGCGCAGAGTAACCTGCATCGAGTCTCTGCGTGTAGAACTGGAAACGACCTTCGTGACCCTTCATGAAGTCATTGAGCCCGACGCTCACGTCGGCGCGGTAGGCTCCAGCCTTTGAGTTAATAAAGGATGTATCGTCAGGGCCCTGGAATCCGAATCCGCCATCATTGGATACGAGCGATGGGGAGAGAAGTCCCGTGGTGCGGCCACCCTGCAGCTTGAGCCAGGAGTTGGCGCTTTTCCGCAAAGTCAGGTCTGCCGCGCCAAGATTGCTGGCGCCGTCTCCCTCGTTGGAGTCGGCCGTGAAACCGAGCTTCATATAATTGTTTAACCAGTAGCTGCCCTGACCGCCGACTGCGACCTGGTCCAGCTTGTCCAGACCGGGCGTGTACTCATAGCGCACCACGAGAAAAGACTGGTCTCCGCTCAAGCCGCTGGTGCGCACCAGCAGGTTGTCGTTAGCGGTCGCCGCGAGCGGCTCAGAAAGCAGCAGCCGGCCTTGGATGTAATCAATGTCATAGTCCACGTTGGGCCGCAGGTTCACTACCCCTGTGACGATGTTCGATGCCTTGTCGCGTACTTCAATACGCACGCTCTCGGAACCCGTCAAGATATCCTGGTGGTGCAGGAAGTAGAGCGATCCACCTGTTCCCAGGAATTGCTCATAGCTCGCCAACGTTCCCGGCTGGGCGGCGAAACCGTCAGCCATAATCCGTCGCTCGCCGAAGCTGGTTACTCCGGATCCGAAGTGCGCGTCGGCTCCGTACAGGCCGCGATCCACGTGAGCTAGGTCGTTGTTCACATAAGCAACTTTGAAATTGCCCCACATCCCATAATCCAGGCCGTGGCTCGCTTTGACGAAGAACTTGCCCAGAGTCGGCGCAGTTTCTTCCACCGTGCTGTCGTCGCCGAACGATGGGTAGTAATAGTTGGGATCGATGCGTCGGAATAACGAATCGGGTTGCTTGTCCAGGAAGTTGCTGAAGAGGTCTTTCACCGGGCCTTCACGCGTATCCGCGCTGGCCGTCAAATGCCAGCCCTGAGAAACCTTGCCGTTCAAGTAAAACGCCAGCCGGCCATCCAGCGACGAATCGACGGGCTGAGCAGGATTATCACCCTGCTGTAGTTTTTCCGCCGCCGAAACACTGTTCTTCGATATCGTCATATCGGCAATACCGACGAAGAACATGTCTCTTTGCTTGAACTCCAGATCGCGGAGATATACCGAGCCGTTGCCTGCGTCGTCAAGGACCTCGACTTGGACAGTTTGTGTGCCGTTGGGAAGAACTTCTTCCGCAATGAAGTTGCCCTTCGGGTCAACCGGAACCTCGCGGCCGGCTACCCAAACCTTGTGGCCCGCCGGTATGCCGCTGCCCTGCACCTTCACCGTGCCGCTGCCGAGCGGAATCTGCTGGCGTGCCAGATCGTTCTCGCCGTAGGCGGCCAACAGCGCTTGTGTTGACGGCTTGTCGGACATCGCGAATTTTTGAGCCGATGACTCGTGGTACAGCCAAAGCGGCCGTGAATCGGTTTCATCGAAATTGCCCTTCGCGTCATATGCGCGAAGCAGGTACTTGAGTTGGCGTGCCGGGCCCTTGAGAAGGGCCTCCACCGGATGCCATTCCGCAAGACCCGCGTCATCGACCGGGATGATTGCGAGCGGCTCGGCTTGCAATGACTGCTGCTCGAATATTCGGATTTCAGCGCGCTTAAGGAAGGCCGCATAGTTGCTGTACATCCGGAAATGCACGACCGGTGAATCAAGCTCGCTAAGTGGTTCCTTTACGACCACGGAAACTGGATCCGCCGCTACGCCGAGCCGCCGCTGCGACCGGAGATTGTCCATGTGAAATTGGATATTGGCGTTGTCGAGCGCAACGTCAGTGCAGCGCTGGACGTCAGAAGAGCTGCGGTCCAGATCATCGATCGGCTTGCCGTCGACCGTAATGTGCATCACGTTCAGCTCATACGGGCTCTTCGGGCTAAGCTCTTTGGTTTGGCGGGTGATGTCCACGCCCTCGTAATTGTCTGAAGGTAATTTCTCGTCGTACACGGCCTGCACCCGTACGAACGACTCTTCGCCTTGAATGAATCCGAGGTTCACGACGTCATCGGACTGGACGTAGCCGCGCCCCTCATGTTCGGACTTGGCGCCTGCCAATTGCGGATCTTTCATGAGCGTGTCCATGGCGTGGCGGGCTCGCGCCGCGGAAAGGCCGATGTCGTCGTCATATACGGACGCGGTGCGGCGGTCGAGTACCTCGTTCTTGGTGTAACCAATAAAGCGCAGCCGGGCATTGGTGCGGTCCGCGATGTCTGCAAGTGCGCGATGCAAATTCGCCGCGTAGTCTGGCGGAATGACCAACTGACCGTTTTCGAGTTTGATATCCGGAATGCTGCCCCAGGCGGGATCGTAAACTCTGGTTACGGTTTCCTCGGTATCGTCCGGGCACAGCTGCGGCCCATCTGGTAATTCCTGAAGAGGATCGTCGTACCAGAATTCCACTTCGATGCGACGATTCATTGTCCGTCCCTGCACGGTTGCGTTGGAAGCAAGCGGGTGGGTGGCTCCGCGGCCGTCGCTTTCGATGGCCGAAGCAGGCAATCCCAGGATTTTTTGCATTGCCAAGGCGGCCCGTTGCGCCCTTGCCTTTGACAATGACAATTGGTTCCCATAAACGCTCTCATCTCGGCCGGTCAGCGGCGCGTCGTCTGTGTAACCGATGAACCGGATCGTCACGCCCTGCTTGTCATGCAAGTTGTTAAGCGCCTGCTGGACTTGTTTGGTAAAAGCGTCGGAAATGGAAACGTTCTCGCCCTCATAGCGAAGTGGCACGACGAGGTTCTTCACGCGCATCCGCGGCGTCTGGCCTTCCTTGAACCGCATCTTGCAGACGTCTTCCACGCGGCAGACCTTGATGCGCTTAATGTTGTCGGCCTGATTCGAGTCATGCGCCCATTCCTTAAATGTCTGGTCGCTGGAGAGCTGCCGTTCCACGGGCTGGCCCGGCTTGGCCGTATTGACCTGGCCGATGCCCACAGGGGCCGCCGCGATTAAGAATCCGACAATCAGCAGTAGATGGCGTTGTATGTTCATACCGTTCACCTACTCCCCGGCACACGCAAATCGGAGCGTTTGGGCGGGGCGCCGCGCCGCCAGAAGACTTCAGGCTCAATGGTCAGCACATAGCGGTCTTTCTCCCCATCCCACGCTTCGGTCAACTGCCGCTTCAACGCTTGCATGCGCCGTTCGACGAGTCCCGCATCCTCTGTATCCGCGACATAGGACAGGCGCAGCACCGACCGCGCTTTGCGCAATTCGGCGAGAAGCACGTCAACGCGCGGCTTCCACTGGGTGCGGATTTCCGTAGAACCCGGCTCGAAGGCCGCATCCGATAGATCGATAGCCACAACGCGATAGATGGATGCGCCGAAATCAAATTTCAGGGCCTTGCCGGCCGTGGCGTGCTTGATCTGCATCAGGTCAGTGGACATCCGGAAGCCGCTGGGCAAGGTTCTGTCGTCGAGCTTCAGCACGAAATTGCTGCCGTGGATCTCGTTCGGCACGATTGCGCAAGTGATGTGGAATCGCCCGTACTGATCCGTGGTCGCTGCCAAACCTTGTGCCGTCACCACCCGTACTCCCGGCAGGCCTCTCTCGCCGGGGTCTTGGAAGCCGTTTCGATTCACGTCATCGAAGACCTTGCCAAAAACGTCAGTGCAGTCGAACGTCTGATCGGGGACGACGCGAACCGTTGCCGTCGCCTCACCGGACAGCGGCTGGCCCGTGGTGCCTTGCATGACCTGCGCGCGGTTGACGAACTCGCCTTCGCCAACACCTGCGCCGACTGCGAGCAACAGCATGATCGTGCGATGATCGGAGCTGCCGAAGTTGACGCCATTCCATACGAGCTGGCCGGCGGCCACCGTGGGCTCTGTTGGCACACCATCCAAGCGCGCAGAGCCTGGGACGTAGCGGAAGCCCGCTGGATAGCGATCCACAATCTGCACACCTTGCAAGGACGCGCCTAGCAGATTGCCGACCGTGATGGTGTACGGGACCAGCTGCCCGCGTGTAACGTTGAGCAACGGCGTCGTCTTCGTGATCGAGAATGCTCCCGCGAGCTGCGGGTCGACCGGAATATGATTGTTGTAGATCTCGTTCGAGCCGGGCACAGCCGTGTTATCCAGAGTGAGATTCAGGTAGTACGCAGTCCCTGCGCTGCGCGGGGGCACGGATGATGGCGGCGCGAACTCCGACTGCTGTGCTTCGCAGAACGGAACGGCAGCAAGCGCATCCTGCACACTACCCGGACAGCCCGGTACAGAGAACGCAGCGGTCGCTGCGCCGGAAGTCGCGGGGATGGTCTGCGACTCACCGGCCACGAAGTTCGCCGCTGGTGCGCTCACCTTGATGAGGTAGCTGCCACCGCTGGAGCAGGCCGGGGCCGTGAAGTTGAGGTCGAAACGGTAATAGCCGCTGGCTTGCGTGATCTGGCCCTGTTGCGCCGGGTCATCGAAACAAGTTGTTGGCAATGGCGAGCCCGCCCTCAGCATGTTTACTGTCACACCCGCAAGCGGAGTGCGCGTCAACGAGTTGTAGACCACACCATTCGGCCCGATTGGCAGATTCAGATTCAGGAGGTTGCTGCCGGCGGGCACGAGGATATCGGTGATCCGCTGCAGACTGTTGGTAAAAACTGAGTCGGCTTTGCCGAGCTTGGCGGTGTTCGGGCCCGCGCCGGGCGAGGTGAACCGCACCTCGTAATGGTCTGGAGTGCCGTCGGTCGGCGGCACGCCGCCAAAGCGATAATTGCCGTTGACGTCCGTGAGAACGGACTGCACCTGGACTCCATTACGAAACAGCGCGACCGTCCAGCCCTGCAGACGCGGCTCGTCCACCTCGGCTAGCTTGTTGAAGTTGGCGTCAAGCCAAGCTGTGCCGTTCAAAGTACCGACACCGGGAACTCCTCCGATAGCGACCGAGACGCTGGCGCTCGCCGTCTGTGGAGGGGTGTTCCACGTTACGACCGCGGTGTTCGTCAGCGTCGTGCCGGCGGGAATTCCCGCAGCAATCTGCACCCGGAAGCGCACGTCGATGGATTGTCCGGGCTGCAACGGCCCGTTCACAGTAGAGTAGTTCGCGGTTAACACCGAGCCCACAATGCTGACACCCGCCGTAGAGCCGTTCATCGTTGCTGCTGGGTTCACGAAAGTGAGGCGACCTGCACCCGCGCTGCTGATATCGTCGCTGATTACGACCGGGGTGGCCGGGTTCGTCGAGGCATTCGTCACGTGTACCAGGTAGTCAAGTTGTCCGCCGGGCTGCGCAGCGCCGCCGCCTACCACGTTGACTTGTTTGGTAATTGCCAGCGCTGCGGCCACTACCGTGACGGTGTGCGCATCCTGGAAATCGAGGACGCCTGGCGTGCCATCGGTGAGTGTGCGCGTGAAGCTTTGGCGGGTGGGGATGCCGGGGTCGGCGTCGAACCACTGGATGGCCCCAGCAACGTTGGTGAGTGTAGCGCCAATTTGACTGTTCGCGTCGAGCCGGGTCTGGTAATTGATGATCAAACGCTGATTCTGGCCGATCGTGGCGGCCGACGTGAGCATGGTTAGCGTGAGTTCGCAGGTGGGCGCGCCGATAAAGTTGATCGAAAAGTCAGTGCCCGGAACCAGAGGCCCCTTGCCCGGAACCGGCGTGATCCCGTTCGCCTGGAAAACCTGCGCGCTAAGTATCTGTGGTGTTGAGGAACACATGCCACCGGTGGGGCTGCTTTTGGGGAGCCGATCAAGGATTGTGGCGTTCCAGGCGTCGCTCACGCCGGTATTCTGGATGTCAAGACCAAACTGCCCTAACTGCGCGATGCTCATCGCCGCCGGTCCCGTTTTTGTCACTACAAGGGTAGGCGTGGAGGGTTCTCCAATAGCAATCGAGACGCTCGCGCTCGACGTCTCTGTAGGGGTGTTCCAGGTTACGAGCGCAGTGTTCGTGAGGATCGTGCCGGCGGGAATTCCCGCAGCAATCTGCACCCGGAAGCGTATGTCGATCGATTGTCCGGGCTGCAACGGCCCGTTCACAGCAGAGTAGTTCGCGGTCAGCAGCGAGCCCACGACCGTCACACCGGCCGCGGAGCCGTTCATGGTTGGCGCTGGTGGATTAACGAACGTGAGATTACCTGCACCCGCGCTGCTGATATCGTCGGTGATTACGACCGTGGAGGCCTGGAAGTTCGGGGGATTGTTCGTGGGGTTGGTCACGTGCACCAGATAGTCAAGCTGCCCGCCCGGCAGCGCAGGGCCGCCACCCACCACGCTGACTTGCTTGGTAATTTCCAGCCCTGGGATAACTACTGCGACGATCTTAGTAAGCTGCCCTCCCTCAAGGCTGAAAAACGCGTTACTGTTTGGTGCAATGCCACCGTTGCCGAAATTGACGATCCCACTGTTCGCGTTGAATATTGTGTAGTTAATTCCCGCGGGACCATAAAGGTGCGGGTCCGTTGCGATTGCGCAATTGGGGTTCGGCCCAAGAGCGCTGAAAGTCCATCCCGGAAGGCCACAAACTCCATCGTCCTCGAGACCAAAAATAGGGACTGTTGCGCTGGTGAGCTCCAAGGCGGTGATGACTTTACTGGTGTTATTCACGACACCAATCAGGTTGTCGTCAAGGCCTTGATCGTAAGACGGGGAAGGATTGGGGAAAGTTGTTGTGATAGATCCGTCAGCGTTGAGCGTGATCAAGATGGTGCAGCCCTCATTGGCGCGTCCGTCTTGATTCGCGAGATAGGTGGGACTGACACCCAGTCCACCACCGGCATCGCCGCCGTTGATAATGGCGCACGTCTGCGTCTGGGCAAACGCAGAGTTCGATCCCATCAGCAGAATGATGATGCCGAAAACAAGTAAGTAGAAGTGGAGCCTGAGGCGCAGCTTGTCGGGCAGGATTGTGATCCAGTTGCCGTGCCGCCTCGCGTTGCTCGTGTTCGGGGAAGTCATCTATGCCCTCGTTCCACTCTCACTAAAGTGTTTTTCGGGACCGAGGCAGTCACGCTGTGGACTGAATTTCGGCGGTCCCGCCGTCCTGGGGCTTGCGCCCGTTAGACCGGTGACTTTGCGTCGCCATCTTTCGATGGTTTTGCCTTTGTCAAAATTGTGTCGCGAGGGTCAACTGATCAAACTTGCAGCTTTCTCTAAAACCTCCTGGCCATCCGTGCCCTTCGGGCCACGGTCGCCGGCTCACGTCGCCGGCAGGAAATCTATCGGGTACGAGATTGTCACGGCCTGTACGCCATCCTTCGCGCCGAAATTGATTGTCTTGACGCGGTTCACTACCTGAGTAACGAGATCCGGCGCATCCATGTCAGTCGATTGCAGCTGGCACATTGACACGGAACCGTCCGGCTCAATCGTCAGGCGCAGTACCATCTTGCCTTGCAATGTAGGATTGATGCGCAGCGTCCGGTTGTAATCCCGGTAGAAAGCAGACTTGTAACGATCGAACACGATTTGTATTTCTTCGTCGGTGCGGGAAGCACCCGGGCCGCTGTGGGCCTTGGGTCGGCCGTCGCCGCCGCCAATCCCGGCGATCGAACTTTTCGCGCGGGCCACCTGCAGACCAGGTCCGCCCATGCCGCCACCGCCACCGCCTCTGCCGCCACCACCACCTACATTGCGGCTCAGCGATCCAGCATCAATGCCGCCACTTGATCCCGGCGTATTGGTCGTCAACAAAGAGTGAGATGATGCCTGGCCCGTTTCGTCGGCGGCAGCGTAACGCGCATCGTTTCCTAGACGCGGCGCGTTCTGGTCCTGCGCCAGGCTCGCGAACTGCTCTTTGAATGCCAGAATTCCAGCCCTGCCAATGTTTGGCTCAGGCGGCGTCGCCTCTGCGGAAAATCCTTTTGCCGGACCTGCCGGGAGTTCAGGTTTGCCAGGCCCTTTTGGAGCCTCAGAGGCCTTAGCGTTCGCTGCCCCTGTCGCTTTTGGCGGAGGCGGGACCGCAGTCGGCGTGGCTGGGACCGCCGCTGGATGATAGAAGACGATGTCGAGCTCTTTTTTCGTACGGGGCGCGCCGCTGCGAGCCAGGAATGATGCCCCTATGAGCATCAGCAAGGCCAGCAAAATAACATGGACAACAATGCTCTCCACCATGCTGCGGGCGGATGGAGCCCCGGATTCTCTGAACCTGCCGATTTCCATGGTTGTGTCCAAAGCAGCCACCTCAATTGGCCGTAATAAATTCGACCTTCAAATCGTCCACGCCCGACTTCGCGAGATCGAGGATGCGCAGAACTCCCTCGTAGTTCAAGCGGTCGTCGGCAGCCAGAAACAGCACGCGCTTATCCGGGGGACGACTGCCCAGGATGTCTCCCACGCGCGCGGGCAACTCGGTTGCAGCAATCTTTTGATCGCCCAGCATCACGCGACAATCCGCCGGAACCCCCTCTGTTGCCGAAGGCTTGAGGATGCCGCAGGTCGAAGCAGGGATAACCAGGATCAGTCGCGATTCCTGCGACTGCGCGGGCGCGGCGTTGTTCGAAGTCTTGGGAATGTTCACGTCATAGCCCTGCATCAGTAGCGGAACCACGACCATGAAGATGATCAGCAGCACCAGCACTACGTCGACCAGCGGCGTAATGTTAATTTCGGACTGCAGACTCGATCCCGAATCGCCTCTGTTGAACTCCATAACTTCAGTCTCCTTGCGTCCCTGTGTTGCGGCCCTTGGCGATCAATCCCACGCCTCGGAAGCCGGCCTGCTCAACCGCCTGCATGGCCTCTCTGACCTGGCGGAAGTTGAGCTTTGCGTCGCCGCGGATCACGACCCTGGGATCCGTTTCAGCGGCTACTGCAGCACGGAGAGCGTCACCGAACTGCGCGGCCGCAACCTGCTTATCGTTAACCCACAACCCGCCGGCTTCATCGATGGAGACCAGAATCCGGCCTCTCTCGTCGCCCTGCTGAGTCGGCTTCTCCGTTTTCGGCAAGTGGACCTCAGGCCCTTTCCGCATCTGCGGCGCCATCACCATGAAGATGATCAGCAGCACCAGCACCACGTCAACGAGCGGCGTGACGTTGATGGACGCGTTCATTTTGGAGCTTTCACCGAGCCGCATACGAGTTGTCCCCCGAACCCACTGACGCCTTGGCGACCCGATCGATCTGCGGCGCTTTGAAGAGGCGGTTCACCAGTTGGGTTGAAGCCCGATTCATCTCGATGTGAAAATTTTCAATCCTGCCCGTAAAGTAGTTGAACGCAGCGACGGCCGGGATCGCGACGAAGATGCCCAGCGCCGTGGTGACCAGCGCTTCGGCGATGCCGCCCGAAACTACAGACATACCGCCGGACCCAGTGGCCGCGATGTTCCGAAAAGCGTTGATGATTCCAGCTACGGTACCGAAGAGGCCGACGAACGGAGCCGTGGAGCCGATCGTAGCCAGGAAGCCGAGACCCTTTTTTAATTCGACCAGAGTCTCCGACATTGTGTCTCTTACTACGTTCGTGACCTGGTCGAGTGAAGCGGATGGATCGCCTCCTGCTTCGCGCACACCGTCATACTCGAGGATGCCCGCCGCGACCACCTGCGCCACGTGGGACTTCTGATGCTGCTGCACGGCTTCGATCAGTTCCTGGACCTCTCCCCCGTGGGTGAACTTCGCCAGCAAGGGCTTGAAAGCCTGCGTTTCGCTGGCGGCCGCGCGGAAGCGGCGGTACTTATCAACCATTACTGCCACCGAAAAGATGGACAGCAACGCAAGGCAACACATCACGCCGGCGCCGAATAGGCCGACGTTTTTCAGCAGCTCAGTAAAGGTCATTGCATTCTCCTATGCGCCGCAGCCGCGGGCTGCATCGCATTCATTTTGGTTGGCGCACCACTGGGGTACACCGTTTTGCAACCTGATTTCGTAATGACTCAGCATCCGTATGAATGATTCCTTGTCAGTTGGTCGCCTCAACTCGTCGGGCACCTCTAGTGCCGGACGCGTTTTCAAACTTTGAGATGATTAGCGGCTCTGTCAGAGCCAAAGCGATTACAACCGAATGAATCCGCCGCATTTCATCTCCCTACTTCCCTACGCAAATCCCTGGACACTGCTCTCTGACTTCTGAAGAGTATTGAGCAGACTGCTCCCGGCAACAACAGTACACGGGTTCTAAGGTCCTCTCTCTAGGGGTGCCAATACCTCCGTCAAGTTAGCAGGAAGGTTCCAATGGGTATCTCTAGCTTCGTCCAGCTGGGCAATGGATGGGCTGCTGTTTACGAATCTGCAAATGGCCAAAGGTAACTTTCAATCAAAGAGCGCGCAGGATGCGGCAGCTTGAGGGTCTTTTATTGCGAAGTGCCAATCATATTGGTAAACATCAATGCATCATGTAGACAGGGAATGACAGCAGGAACAGAGGTTTTCATGTCCAATGGACGTTTCAGAAGTAAGAGCTGCTCGGATTTGGCAACAGGAACAAGGCTTTAAGGATTCTCTAAGATTTTTTATGGACAGATTCACGGATCGGGATGGTGGCCATGGATGGATCCGCCATGGAGAATCTCACCTTTGAATGCAAGGCACGCTTCCACGCAACGCCCTGCGACTAAAGCGGTCTAGGATCGTTGTATCCCGGATCACCAATCTTTATCCCTATGAACACGCTATCCTGAGCCGAGCACGATGCTCTGCTCCTTTACCATCTTCCAGACGCGAGGCGAAGGATCTGCTCCGCTGCTCTTCAGGACAACCGATCATCAAGCCTCAGGGGTGAGATAGATAGATGGCTAACCGCGAAGTATGCAGCGGATACAGCAACTCAGAACGCTCTAGCCCATCGATTGCTTTCAAAAATCCACTTCAGCAAAGCGCAAACCGCTCGGCTCACTGCTTCTTTTCCGACCTTATCTCGTAATAGCGCAACTCCCGCATGAATACTTCCTTGTCTACGGGCTGCCTGGAGTCGTCGAGCATCGGTGAGATGCCGGTCGCGCGGCCAACTTCCGAGCTCTTCCAGGGAACGATGACCAGCGACGTGGGCGCTTCCTGATTGCCCAGAATGGACATGCCCAGCGCTTTGCTTCCAGGGACGGAAGTCAGCTTCGGATCTTGGTCCGTCTGTGCCTGCGGTTCTTCCTCCGGTCCTGCGTCCGTCTTTGCCTGCGCCACTTCAGCCTGTCCCGGTTGCTTTTTCGTCTCTGCCTGCGCTTCCGCCGTGCCTGCTTCGGCTGATTTCGTTTTTGCCGGCGCTGCTTTTTGTGCCTTCACTACTTCAACCTTTACGTGCTTCTTTGCGGCAGCGGGCTCTGCTCCCGCCTTTTTATCCGGCGTTTTGTCGGTCTGGGCGACACCCGTCGCCACCAGCAACACAAGCAGCAAATATCCCTTCATGACTTCTCCTTTTTGCCCGCGCGTTTGCGAAGGTCGGCAATCCATTTGATGACGTCCTTGTCATCCGGAGCAAGCCGGCTGTATGCCTGGTAATGCTCCAGCGCGCACGCGTAATCCCCGAGATATAGGTCGCATAGTATGGCCAGGTTCCTGTGCGCATAGTGGAAGTCAGGGAACTGCGCCAGCGCCGCCTCATAACTGGCGCGTGCCTTTGCAAACTCTCCCTTGCGCCGTTGCACCAGGCCAAGCTCGTTGTAAGCGGCGAGGTGGTGTGGATTCAGTTCCAACGCCTTGCTCAGGCTGGCTTCGGCGTGGTCCAGGTCTCCGGTGCGGGCATATGCAATGCCAAGGTTGATGTGCGCTGCTGTTGATTTGGGAGACTGTTCGGTCACCTTGACCAGCAAAGGGATGGCGCGATCGTATTGTGCCGCCTCGAGCATGCGCAACGCTTCGTCGTATTCGGCGCGTACCTCGACTGGGACCGGTGCATCCTGCGTAATCGTGACCCCATTTGCATCCCTCACGAAGTCCGGAAGCGCGGCGGGCGGTGGTGGTGGTGGTGGCGGCAGATTGGTCTTCGCCGACTTAGCGGTCACCGCGCGTTCAGAATCCGGTACGCAGCCCAGCGCGAAGAGTAAGGCCAGCCACGGTATCACGCGGCAAAGCACTTTGAGTGATCGGGTCTTATTGCGGATTGGCATTTTTCACCGCTCCTTGGTTCACTACCCCTTGGTTTGCCGCCATCGGTGCCGGGTGCGTTGCGTCCGGCTTGCTCGGCGTTGTGCCGGCTCCCGGTGCCGGTTGCGTCGTCTGCTCCGGATTGCTCGGCGTCGTTCCGCCGTTGCTTGGCGCCGTGTTGGTATTGTTCGGTGTCGTGCTCGCGTTATTCGGCGTCGGGACTGCATTGCTCGGTGTCGTGCTGCCATTGGCCGGCGCTGTGCCACCGGTGGTTGGCGTTGTGGCAGCATTGCTCGCTGCCGCGGCCTGGATCGCGGCCTGCGCTAACGGCGACTGGTACACGTAATGGTCAATGGCGACTATAAAGCCGCTGCTCATTTCGCTTTTCGCGTAGCGGCCCGGCACCATCTCGGCGAGCCTGCTGAGACTCTTCTCAGTCCATGTGTTGAAGACGCCGGCGTGCAGTGATTCCATGTTTTTCTCGTGTACCTTGATGGCTTTATCCTCGAACGGATACGCTGCCTCGTCGAGGTCCGCCTCAAACTTTTCCAGGTCCGCGGCTTTCATATCGGCGGGGCGCTCCGATTCCTTCAATGCACGGCTGAAATCGAAATACGTCTCGGCCATGTAAAAGGTGGCGGCTGCCGTCACGTCGGCGATCTGATAATCCACCAGCCCCGTCATGGCCTTGATCGTGGCATCCATGCGTGTCCGTTTCTCTTTCAGGCTGGTCTCAAACGGTTGCCGCAGCTTTACGGCCACGCAAGCCTGATAGATCTGCTCAGCCAGAACCAGCGCCGATCGGCCCGCGATGGTCCGCGTGCGACCGGTCCTTTCCGGTCCTGCCGCCGCATCAACACTTACGATTTCCGTCAACTCTTTCTGATAACTAGGGTCGTTGTGCGCCGCTTTGTATATTTCGGCGATCTTGAAGCGGGTCTCGACGGCTGCTTCGAGCGGCTTTGGGAAATCCGCAACGTAGTGCTGATATGCAGCCAGCGCCTTGTCACTTGCATTGGACTGCTGGTAGAGATCTCCTGCCACGAGCAGCGACTCCCTGCGCACTGCCTCATCTGTGGACTCCGACGCCAGCCGCTCATACTCGCTGGCGGCGTGTGACAACTCGCCGCTCTCCCGGTAGGCGCGTGCAATTAGCCTGGTGGCCTCGCCCGCCATTTTGTGCTTGGGATAAGTGCTGCGGAAAGATTCGAGCACGCCCGCGGCGGCTTTCCAGTCCTTCAGCTCAATCAGTGCGCCGCCTGCGTCGTACTCGGCCGTTGCGCGGATTGTGGAAGTAGGCGCTGCCGTGCGAATCCTCAGGAAGTGATCGGCGGCAGCGCGATAGTCCTTGGCGTCTCTGGCAATTTCACCCTGCTTGTAGATGGAAGCTGCCAGGTTGTCTACGAATTTGGCGTGTGACTCATCGCTCTCCGGCGTGACCGCCAGCACCTGCGTGTAACCTTTTTCGGCCTGCGGGTACTCGGCTAATTCGAACGAGCCGTGCGCAACCACAATCCATGCAGAGCGTCTGATGCGCATCTCCGCGCCCGGATATTTATCGATAACACGTTGGGCGGAGGTGACAGCGGCACGGAAGTCCTTCATCTCATATTGGTCATCGGCAGCCGCTCCCAGGACCGCTGCGGCCTGTGCGTGGGTCGGAAACGTGTCAGCGAATTTGATCGAGCTTGCGATCGTATCGTGCTTAACGGTTTCCAGATTCTCCTTGGGTACGACCTTCAGCTGTTCGCGATATGCGTAAACTGCGGCGTAACCCGCAGCTGGCGACTGAGCGTTTACCGGGTATCCATAGGCCGTGCGCTCATACTGTTTGGCCGCCTCGCCGAAGTCCTTGTTCTCAAAGAGAAGGTCAGCCATTCGGTAGTTGATTGTTGGCGACTCGGCGTCCTTCGGGAAGGAATTGAGATAGTCGCCGTACCAACGGAGAGCCTCGTGATAATTCGCCAGCTTCTCGTTCGCTTCCTGCGAGCCCTGATACTCAGCGTGGTAATGCGTCGCCAGGTCCTTCAGGTCCGCCTTCAGGTAAGCGATCGCTTCCGGCAACTCTTCCGGCTTGTTGTGCTTCCAGTATTCCGCCTGCAGTCCATACTTGGACGCAAAGTCCCGCTTTGACTCCAGAACCAGCTTGGGGAATCCGCCCTTGGTAAAAGTTTCCACAACTCGCATGCTGAAACGTGGGGCAGCAGGGTGGAAAGGATGGAGCGTTATGAAAGCATTGTATGTCTTGGCCGCGTCATCGTAGCGCAGTTTCACCAGGTAGTACTCGCCAAGATTGCTGTAAACGCGGTCTTCATAGGACCGGCTCTTGGTGCTGGTAAAGTACTGCTGGACCGCATCCGGCCCTCCAAGGTTGCTGAAGCTCAGGCTGACTGCCCGGAAGGTATCGGCGACGCGGCGTTCGTCCTCTTTCTCATGCTTCTCATCGAAGTTGTAGCCGGTCGAAACCTTGTAATCGAGCAGCGCCATGTAATTCTGCACGGCCTCTTCGTATAAGTCCTGCTTGTAGAACGTCCAGCCGAGCTTATAAAGAGCGAGTTCGTAGTATGAGGAACGGGCGCCTAGGTTGGTGATCGCTGAATAGGCGTTCTCAGCATCGCGAAATTTTCTGCGCGTAAAGAAGTACTCACCCCGCCGGAACTGCACTTCATCGAAATGCACGGAGTTCGGATTGGCCTTGATCGCGCGCTCCATGGTTTCCATGGCCTCTTCTGTGCGGCCGAGTTCGTCATATGCTCGCGCCATCTGATAGAGGACCTGGTCGCTATCCTTATATTGGGGGTACTCCTTGAGCAGCTTTTTGTAGAGAGCGATTGCCTCGAGGGGACCTTTAGGAGCTGCGTCAGAGCCGGGTACTTCCGTCGGCGTGGCGGCGGTGTCGCCGCTTGTCGGAATCTTGCTCGCCGCAGTTGTGCGCTTCTCAAATTCCTGATCGGATTCCCCACGGCCCGCTTTCGCAACCGCGCCAGCCTTATTGGGCGTGCCAGTTGGTTTGTTGGCAGGAGCCTTGGCGGACTCTGGAGCCGGCATCGCTTTCGGCTTTGGCTTGCCCTCGCCTGTGTGTATGCCGTACTCCTTCTCCAGTTCCAGGTCCGCGAGACGACGGATCGCCTCGGGCGTCATCGGGGTCTCCGGTGACTCCTCGAGAAATTTCCGGTACTGCTGCATGGCTTGATCGACGCTTTCTTTCGTGTCCGCGTCCTTCACGTCCGGAGCCACTTTTTGCAGGTCTGCCAGCGTCCCCTGCGTGTTGACCGGTTTGTGATGCGCGGCGCAGCCGCCGAGGAAAGCCGACACAACCACGATCGGAATGGCGCGGCGAAGCATCATCGTCCTCCTCCGCCAGACTGGGCACGCGAAGCTCTGTCGTAGCTATCGGCAACGCCGAAGCGGGCTTGAATCTGCTGGGCCACCAGGCGGTCACGGCGGGCCTCAAGCTGGTTGATGGCGACGTTCTCAATCATCTCTCCCTGCCGGGCCATCAAGAGATCGACATTCTTTAATGCGCTGCCAACGCGTTTACGGAGCTGCGCAATCTGCGCGTCGTATCCGACGTAACTGTGCGTCGCCGCCTGCCTCGTTCTGACAAACGCTTCGTGCTGCTGGTTGAGAACATCGACCTGGGTATTTAATTCGTTGAGGTGGTCAAATGCCGCAGTCAGCCGCTTGGGGTACTCGGTTTCCACGCGCCAAGTGAGCACACCACGCAGGCGTGCCAGGCGCTGGCGAAGCGCGAGTGCTTCGGGACTGTCAGAGTTGCCGATCTGTTTTTCAATGACTGCGATGCGCTCGCTGGCGGTCCGCTCGTCCGGGGTTGCCAGAAAATCCGGGCGCGGCGCGATCAGCATGGCGTGCAAGCGATCATCAAATTCTTTGCGCTGCTGGAGCCGCACGCGCATCCGCGAATCCAGTTCTCGAAACTTGGCGTCTATCTCCGGCAGCAGCGGCTCGTAGTTTTGTTTACGCAGCCGGATGATATCGTCGAACGCCTCAAGGCTGGTTTGATAGCCCGTGAGCTTCGACCGCAGGTCCTCAAGATCGAGGTAGTTGTGCAACGCGGTCTGGAAGTCGTGAGACGCCATGAGCGCCATCAGGTAGTAAGTTTCCGGCGCACCGGGAAGGCCGCGCAAACGGATGACCCAGGTTTGGTCCTCGCGGCTTTCCTCGCGGATCAGAGCTTTGAGAAACAGCCCTTCCTTGATGCTATTGATGGATGCGTCAATCTTTTCGATTTGGCCACTGTATGTCTCGAGCGCGCGACCATAAGTGAGCGCAGCGCGACCATATAGCTTCAGGTCGGCATATGTATGCGGCACGGCAAGCAGGGCTTCCTGAACCGCGACATCCGTCGGCTCACGGTCCGCCAAAATATTCCAGGGGACCAGCGCACGGTCAAACTGCTTGGACGAAGTGTCGGCCCAGCCGGCCCGCAGCAGAGCTTCGTTTGAGAATGGTCCATCGAGCCTGACGCGGTCGAGTGCCTGTTTAGACCGCTCAAAGTTGCCCGATTCGAAAAGGATGGAACCAAGAACCAGGTTGGCCTTGTCTCGGATCGCGAGGCCGGCGGGATCATTTGCCGAAAGCTGTCCGGCCTTGTTCAGTTGCTCCACCGCTTCTTGTTGTTTACCGGCCTGTAATTGAGCGATTCCGAGGTTGTACGCGACAAACCCGGCCAGGCTCGGATCGTTCTGCAGATGGTTGAGCACTTCAATGGCGTCGTTCGGCTTGCCTGTCGCCATATAGATGTTCGCCCGCAGAAACTCAACATCGTTCTTTATCTTTGGGGGGACAGTGCCCTGGATCCGTCCGAGCGCCTGCAATGCATCGTCAAGCTGGTCTTTCTGGAAGTGAATGCGGGCGAGCCTGAAAGCGGCTTCGTTTCGTACGGCTTCATCCACGGCGCCTTCAAGCACCCTCTTGATGGCCCGCCCAGCTTTGTAGTGCATGCGGTAGTCGAGCTCAAAATCGCCCACCGAGAATTCGGCCTCGCCGATGTTGCGGTGAAGAGTATCGAGTCCGGGCTCGTCCAGCCGATGGTACTGTTCGAGTTCAGTGTCGAGCCGCTGGATTGCTTCGAAAAACTGGCCCTGGTAGGCGTGATAAAACGCTTCGTCGAAAAAGAGATCGTCTTTCGCGCTCGCAGACGTCTTATCCTTCGCAGACTGCTTCTCGTTCCCATCCGGCTTCTGGTCTCCAGCCGAGGCGGAGCCGGCAGCCATGGCCAGGATGAGACTGAGTCCTATTATGCGGCGAGTCGCTCGCATCGATTACAACTCCCCAAGCGTGATCGGAGTGCTGCCGGCGTCCGGTCCAGCCACTGTCAGTTCCACCAGCTTTGGCTTAACTTCCTTATGGAACGTGAAGTGGTCCGTGCGGTTGAAATCGCCGCCGCTCTTAAGCTTGCCGTCAACAAGCACATTAAGCTTGTGGTCCCCCGTGGCTACGTTGCCGACGTAGATCCGTTGCACGCCACCCTTGCGCAGTGCCTCAAGTTCCTTGGCGCTATAGATGTAATGCGCAACCAGCTGACCGTCGATCTGGAGCCGCACGGCATCAAGGCGCAGCTCGTCGCCCTTGGCCAATGCGACGAAGATTGCAACCTGTGTCCCTGACGGGTATAGCAGTTTTTCCTCCAGTTGGTTCAGCTCCGCCGCAATGCTGAGGACGTCTGATTTGGTCTGCTGAACCTGCTCGTCGAGGTCTCTCATCTGCCGCTGGTCAGGAGTGGCAGCGGCGGCTTTCTGCTCCGTCTTTTTGGTGTCTTTCCGTTCAACGCTTTTGTCTCCCTGCACCGGCGCAGCCTGTAATGCCGAGAGAGTCCCAAACGATAACGCCACAACCAGAGCACTCATAATCGCGAAATGCGCTCTATTTTTCATCTCTGTACTCCCACGCAGCCCTTAGACAGTCGTTTCCGACTTCACCGAGTATTGGGCAGATTGCCGGGGGTAAACAACGGTACACGGGTGCTAAGGTCCCCTCTATCCGGGTGTCAATACCTCCGTCTTAAGGAGTACCCGGGTACTAACGCCCCCTCTAGCCGGGTGCCAATACCTCCGTGCGAAGCGCACTTATTTGAGAGGACAAGCGGCGCGGGCAAGACCGGCAGGAGAATGCAGCGCCAGGAGACGGATGGCACGGCAGAATCGGCATCAACTCATTTTTGCCGCCTGTCTTCCACGCAGGCGAACAACCCTGAGCATTGAGGATAGGAACGAATCTTCTCGAATGTGCCCGCCGGGCCGCCCTGTTCATGCCGCTCGTCGAGAGCGGCTTATTACCGCGCCAATGGCCCTGAGCGGGCGTGGGTTCAGTGAAGCGCCGAAATGATGGCCCTGTCGAACTGGAAACATGCCCCGACATCTCGATAACCAATTCATTTGAAGTCCGTCAGAGAAGAAGCAGGTGCGGGCTTTTCACCTCCTTGAGGCATGCGCCGCGCCGGCGCCAAAGTGAAAAACCACTCTTTTACTTCAAAGAGATAATTGAGGTCTTTGCAGATGGCTCCTGTTACGAGACGACAATTTTTGAAAACCGCCATGCTTGTCAGTGCTTCGGGTGTCTGGGCAAAGCACTTCGCAACGGCATCAACCCTGTCATGGCATGAACGGCGCGACCTCTTTCCTGAGGGAGTCGCGTCGGGAGATCCAAACAGCAATAGCGTCCTGTTGTGGACGCGCAGGTCACCCGAGGGCCGACCACAACCATCGCACCTGATGCTGGAGGTGGCGGAAGACCAGGATTTTCACCGGGTAGTGGCGACGCAGAGCGTCCCAATCTCAGCGGAGGCCGATTGGACCTGCCGGGTCCTGGTGGGAGGGCTAAAGCCTGCTCGGTTCTACTGGTATCGCTTCACTGACAGTGATGGAAATGGCAGTCGCATCGGCCGCACCCGCACTGCGCCGGACGATCATGATCCGCGGCCAGTTCGTTTTGCGTTTGTAAGCTGTCAAAATGCAAACCTCGGTGCGCAAAACGCCTACCGAAGAATGATTTATGAGGACGACCGCGCTCCTGAGGCGGAGAAACTCGGTTTTGTCCTGCATCTTGGCGACTTCATCTACGAGCTGGTCTGGTACCCCGAAGACCGCAAGACATACTACGCCCGTCAAGTGCGGGACATCGTCCGTTATCCGCACGGCGAAAAAGTATCGGACTTTCACATCCCCACCACGGTGGAGGATTATCGTGCCATCTATAAGGCGTATCTGCACGACCCTGAGCTGCAAGACGCGCGTGCACATTTTCCGTTTGTGCCCATGTGGGACAACCACGAGTTCAGCTGGCAGGGATGGCAGAGTTTCCAAAAGTTTGGATCGAAGACTTTTCCGGCCCAGACGCGAAAAGTGGCAGCCATGCAGGCGTTCTTCGAGTATCAGCCAGCGCGGATGATCAAGTCCAGCGGCCCTTCGCTGGCCACCTTCGGTCCACCCAAAGTAGTCGATGCTCCGATCACAAAGTTTGACGAGCACGGCCTGGGCCAGGAACCGAACAACCTCGCTGCAATCGGAAGCTTGAGGGGCTATCGCAGTTTGCGGTGGGGCCGCAATCTTGACCTGATCATTACTGACGAGCGCAGCTATCGAACAGAAGACCCATTCGCTCGTCACGAGACGGACGGCCTCGACGACAAAGACTTCAGCCTTTTCACGGCCCAGGAAGTGATCGAGATCCTGGATGGCGGCCGCGGCTACAACAACGGAAAACCTCCCCAAAACATACGCTTTGGAGACAAGGAAATTCCCAATTTCCGCAAAGACGAGCCTCCGCAAAGCATCTTGGGCGCGGAGCAAAAAGCCTGGTTCCTGGAACAGCTCAAGAACTCGAAGGCAACGTGGAAAATCTGGGGAAGCACTACCGGAACCTTGGAGGAGCGGGTTGATCCCCAGAACCTGCCCGAGGGACTGGCAGCCAAAAAGTGGCCGGGAGAGGGCTACGCGCTCACGTTGGCCGGCGATGTTTCGACTGCCTTCCTGGAAAGAGGCGAGATTTATGATTTCGTCCGGGATCATGGCATTACGGGCTTTGCCACCGTGGCAGGCGACCTTCATTCCTTTTGGGCCGGCCTTTCTGCCAAGTCCCTGCCACCTAAGAAGTTTGAACCGGTAGGCCTGGCTTTTGTCACCGGCTCCATTTCAGCCCCGGGAGGATGGGAAGCCAATCAATATCGCTTCCCAAAGGACGAACCGCTTCGCCCCCTTTGGGTTGGACAAGGGCCCCAGGATCAGGCCCCCCAGCCTATGATCAACATGCTTCTGCGGCATGGCGTGCGGTCTTGTCTGGAATACGTCAAGTCCGGCGACATCAACAAGGCCAGGGAACAATCCAATCCGCAAATGTCTCCCCATCTTTCTTTTGTCGATACGGGCGGGCACGGATATGCAGTGGTCCGCGTCAGCAACAATGACCTGGAGACTGAATTTGTATGCATCGAACGCCCCGTCAATCGACACGATCAACCCGACGGCGGCCCTCTCAACTATCGAGTCAAGTTCCGTTCACCCCTATGGCGTAAGGGCGAGACACCGAAGCTGGATACCAAAGTCGTCGAAGGTGATCCACGGTTTTCCGTCTGAGATCGGCCCACGGTAGTTGCTTCTGCTCCAGCTTGTGTAGTGTCTCTGAAATAACTCGACAATACATGCAATAAACAAAATCATTGTGGATCGCAGCCGCCCTCGGCTGCGCGGAACAATCTTTTGGGCAAGCAAGTATCGGCCAAACCTTTGTAAAGGTATTTGTGAGACACCACACTAGTGATTGTCATTCCGGGCGCGGCGAGAAATCAGCTGCGCCTATGGTGAGCTCGACTCTCAGACTCTCAACCCCGTCATGGCAAGCGGCGCCCGCAGGCGTCGTGCAACCTCGGCATAGTCAAATCCATCCCGTGGAAATGATGATTACCGGATTCACTACACCATCATCTCACCCGCTTTCAGGAGGCTGTATTTCTCAGCAGTGGAAATGAACAACACGTGCAAGGCGGCGGAAATCTTCCGAGCGAATGAATCGACTCGGTTGGTAGGGTCGTCGAACGAGAGCTTTCAGTGCTGAACGAGGGCAAAGAGAAGTGGGCGTTCGACACTGACGTCTTCAGAAACGGCTACAAGATCTTCCTATTCCTCCGACGTCCCCTCAACAGCAGGAAGTGACCATTCCCCTCTTTGATACGAGCAGATAGGAGCAAACGCCCACGTCAAAATCCTTCTCGTTGATCTCTGAGTTTGGCAGCTACAAATTCGCCTACACCGCTGAAGACGGCGAACCAGAAATGAATTGTAAGCGATTGAAAAGAATTGGTCGGGGAGAGAGGATTTGAACCTCCGACCCCCTGGTCCCGAACTTGAGGGAAGGAAACCAATTTCGTTGCTACTCAATCATTTGAGTGGTGCTTCAACCGTCTAATTCTTGCTCAACCACGCCAGTTTCGGCGTAATGTAAACCCTCAATTGCAACCCAAGGTGATCCTCTGGGCTGTAGCTAGGGAGTCAATTTTGAAGGAAATGCCCTCACCCCCGCCGCAAGCTTTTCGCGGCTACTCAGGCACCGGACGCAGGATCTTTTGCCAGATGCCAACGGTATTCCCGGTCAGCTGATAGACGAAACTGCCTATTTTCGAAAACCCATGTCTTGTAAAAAAGGCTTCGCTCCTTTCGTTCCCTTGTCGAATCGTACATTGGAGAATGGCAGCACCGCCTGCGCGTGCAGTGCTTTCTGCGCGCTTGTACACGATCGAGGCTAGCCCCTTCCCTTCGCATTTTGGCGAAACTGAGAGGTGGCGAATTTCCCACTGGTACCACTGCAACTTCTCTCTTTCAACGCAGGCCACAACTCTGTTATCGCGACTCTCATACTCGTAGTTCTCCGCTTTCTCCATCACGTCATGAGCGGTGTATTTTCTGACGAGTTGATTCCGCGTGTTCAACAACTCTGCAATCTCTTTCGCTTCGTTCTCAGTCATAACCAAGATTCTGCAATAGGCTGCTCGGATCGCCTAATCTCGAACTGCACAGATTTGCGGATTTCTGCTACGCGAACAGGCATAATCTTACTTTATGCTCGCCGACGTAGGACAACTGATCGCGGACTTCAGCCGTGTTGCTACGCTGGCTGGAGTGCCCATTGACGAACGGGATATTCGACACGAGCTGCTTCGGGCTCCCCATCAGACTGCCAAACTTCCGAAAGGCAACCACGCAATTTATGTATTCTCGTTAACCAATGACGGGACAGTTGTTCTGAAGGTTGGAAAGGCAGGCCCGCAGAGTGCGGCCAGATTTGAGTCGCAGCACTATCTTCCACGAAGTTGCAACAGCAACCTGGGAAAATCGATCATAGCAGGCAAGGCGTGCTGGGACAAATTGGGCATTTCAGTCGTCGAGGAGACGACGATTGGAAACTGGTTGCGAACCAATACAGACCGCGATCATTTCTTTCTGAACGCGAGCCCGCTGGTTGTGAACCTGTTCGAAACCTTCTTTCAATGCAGGCTACAGCCGCTTTTCGAAGGTTAGCCCCGAGGGTCTTGACCTGCCCCCAGCTTTCGTTCACGTGAGAATACGACAACTTACAGCCGCCCTATCCCCTATTTCAGCCGGGATGGGGGAGCGCGAGGGGCAAGGGATGGCGTTTGAATCCCTTGCCTCTCGCTCGGCTGTGTAGAAGCTCGCGGCCTGCGCGGCAAACTCTTTCGGGGTTTTGTACCCCAAGCTGCTGTGCGGTCGCTCCTCGTTGTACTCGGTCCGCCACGCCGCGACCTTGCGCCGCGCCTCGAATAAGTTCTGGAACCAACTTAGGTTCAGACACTCTTCCCGCAGCCGTCCATTGAAGCTTTCCACCCGTCCATTCTGCGCCGGCTTTCCCGGTTGTATGTGCACTAACTCGATCCCCCGTTCCACGCACCACGCCAGAAAATGCCGGCTGGTCAGTTCCGGTCCGTTGTCGCAACGGATCGCCAAGGGCTGTCCGCGCTCGGCCACGATCGCATCCAGCACTCGCGTCACTCTCCGGCTGGCAAAGCTCGTATCCACTTCCAACGCTAAACATTCCCTCGTGTAAGCATCCACCACGCTCAGCACCCGGATCGCCCGCCCGCAATCCACCGCATCGTGCAGAAAGTCCAGCGCCCACTCCTGGTTCGCCGAAGTCCGCGCCACCAGCGGCTTTCCCACTCGCGCGCAGTGTTTCCGCTTCTTCCGCCGGATCGCCAGTCCGGCCTCGCGATACACCCGATGCAAACGTTTGTGATTCACATGATCCCCACTTCGCTGCAGCAACACCTGCAACCGCCGATACCCGAAGCGCGGCTTCTCTCGCGCCAGATCTACCAGCCGCGTCCGCAACGGCTCATCCGTGCGCTGCGAGAGCCGTTTTTTCTTATCACCGACTGCAACGCTTCTTTGTCCAGACTCAGATCGGCCACCAGCTTCCGCAGCTTCGTGTTCTCGTCACGCAGTTGCTTTGCTTCCTGCGCCTGGCTCACGTCCATCCCCCCGTACTTCGCTTTCCAGGCGTAGATGGTGTGCTTTGACACGCCCACTTCTCGCGCCACGTCTTCCGCCTTACGCCCCGCTTCCAGTTGTTTCAGCGCCCCGATCATCTGCGCCTCGGTGTGATTGCTTCTCGACATATCCCCTTCCCCTCCCTTTCGCTGAAATCATACTCAGCTTTGTTCGGAAAGCGGGGAGCAGGTCAGTCTGTGGTCGGTTTAGATCACCAGAATTCTTAAAGGTTGGTGAGCAATTATGGGCAAAAGATGTACCGCATATGCTCTCGTAAGGCATATCGAGTGCGACGAAGAGGAGCTGACCTTCCAAGAGTTCAGGCTGTGGAAAGTGAGCACGCCGGGATTAGTAAGAGATGCCCAGCGCAGTTTACCCGGTAGCCCAATTCAACTCGCAAGCGATTGGGTTTACGAACGTCATTACGACGATGTTCCAGACAACTTTGGATCTATACCCTTTGACGTTCTTGACACTCTCTTTATTCTGCGGCTGTTCAGACCGGGTGAGATTTCATTTGTGCGTCACACTGTCCAGGACGAAGACGGAACGATAGCGCAACAGTGGCCACAGCGAACCATGACGGAGATGTACGCTCCCTACAGTCGTTACTATGTTCTGCACGCACAAGACTGTCGCGCTTTTGACTCGTTTTCTTCTGACGTTTGCGGTGCTCAGGCATGGCGTTCGGCGTGGTTTAACACGGCAAGACGGTTCTTCCTTTACGGCTCGGCGAAAGAACTGGAAGTGGACTTTGGAGTCGTGGACAGAATTGTTGACTACATGATTGCTCTGGAGGCCGCTCTCGTCCCTGAGCAAGATTTCGTTGGACGCCGGCTTCGAGAACGAGCGGTGGCACTCATACAGGAGACAGCAGAAGCAAAGTCGATTCTGAGTAAATTATATGAAGTGCGGTCGACCATAGTGCATGGATCAACTCTCAGCAAGAAGCATTCCCAAATCCTGAAGGATCATTTGGGGACGTTTGAGCTGTGGGTACGAAAACTTTTGGTTCAAGCTGTGAAAACCCTGTGCGTCCAAGAGACAGAAAAAACCGCCCAGCTGAAGCGCATATACGACATCTCAGACTCAGACCGTGTGGAGCGGCTGCGACAGTCGGTTCACGAAATACAAAACGAATCGCTGAAGGCTGCATTGGTAAGCTGTCTGGCCGCATCGCAATAGTCGCCTGAAGCCCAATTCCCGATGTTGAACCGCTCTGAATCCGCCGGAGGCGACTCACACCCATATTTGCATTAACAAGCCGCGTGCATCTGCAAGCGATTTCTCTGGTAGTGCCAATGCTTGCCTGTTGTAAATGCGATGTGCACTCCAAAGCATTGCGCACGCATCAATCACATCTTCGGCAACACGACTATGGGTCTGCACGAGGGACACAATCTCGGGAAAGTGGGCCGTGAGCAAACTGATCCTGTCAGATCGGCCATTCGCCGTATGTTTCGAATTAGCGAGTGCCTTACCACCATTCATGTGAGCAAAGCTTACCTCTGGATGGCCTTCTCTGATCCGTGCCTGAGCTTGAGGGGTCAAGATCGCGTCAACTTCCTTGATCTTGGGCATAATCGCCCAGGCTTGCCTCGTAAGCGACTTTCCTTCAATTTGCAGTCTCAATTTCCGCGCATCAGGATAGTCGGCACAATCCAACATCGGACGAAGCGGCGCAGTAAAAACACAGCAGGCTCGCTGTTTGAGTAAACCGCGCGCCTTTTGGTCAGCCAATCGTGTGCCGTGTTCGAGCAAGCCAATGGGGACATCAACGACCAGCAACCGATAGTCTCGACGTAGGACTTCCGAAAAACAAGAGACGACATCGACCGCAACCTGTCCGCTGCGAGTCTCTGAGGCAACTATCCAGCCGGATTTGCACCCGTCCACTCCAGCCAGGAACGGGCTATGACGATCGCCTTCTTGAATCACGATTTATTGCCTCAGCCAAGGCTACATCCGGGTCCTTGTCAGGGAATAGGATGGTCACCATCTTTTTGTAAATCATCTTCCACCCGGCGAGCAGCCAATCGTTTTCTCGCCAGTTGTTATTGCCAATGTCTATCGCTAAGAGCGGGGCGGTCAACGAAGAATTAATAGTGAACCAACGCTCCAGGACTTGCGGCAAACTCAACGTTCCAAAATATCCCACAGCGGTTTCCAGCGTCTCGATGTCTGTGCAAAACAGAGGTCGTATCTCAAGAGGCGTGAAGTCGCGCCTATCCAAGCGCTCGTCCAGAAAAGTGTCCAGGAATGGGGATATCCCTATTGTTCCTCCAATGGAATCGAGAGTAACAATGTAGAGGTACACATATTTAATTTTTCCGGGATCGATTCCTGGTACCGGTGCGCGCTCTCTAAAGATTTTCTTTACGGCTTCAGCAAGCTGCCAAACGCCTTTCCTTTGACCTGCTTCAATATCGTGGACAAACTTCTTCTCAATTTCGCTAGCAAGAGCCTCATAATCTCCGCTGTATTTTGTGTCTGCCCGGAACATGCTTGATTTATATTCCATCAACACAATGGAATCGCTCGACACCACGATGCCGTCGCACAGCTGCGTATTTGGATCATTTGAGGGCCTCGGATCAGGAACGAATGTGTTTTGTGTGCCTGCGCATGCCTGCCGCATAAGTTCGTTGACGTACTTCTCAAACACTGCACCCCAGAACTTGCGGAGCTTCAAGCCATATAGACCGTTGGCATTCCAATAGGGGCCGGCTTGTATCTTTTCCAGAAAGAACAGATTGTCCATCATCAGGAAGCCGAACCACGCGGCTGTGAGATGAAGGTTGTACCACTGTTGTACGAGCGGGTACTTCCGAAAGACCGTGAAATCATTAGGACCACTGTCTCGCTCGCGTAGCTCTTTCGCCATTTCGCCGGGACTACTGGAAACGGAGTCCAAGAAACGCCGCACTTTGTCATACGGAACGGCGGTTGTTGCAAAATTCGCTTCTTTCAAAGGTAATGTTCCCGGTTCCGTAACCAACTTTTGGACCAGGTTCTCTCCGAATCGGGCATGAACACCGAAAATCATTGCCTCGAATTCTTCGAGCGTCAGACCGGTGGCTTTGTGATGTTCTCCTGCTACGTCGATAAAATCGGGATCGCTGCTGAGCTCCCCGGCAAAGCGCGTCAACATCAAGTGACATCGGGTAATCAGGTGAGCGATGTGTGGTGAGCCATGCTCTCCTACGGCTACCATTTCGGCGATGATCTTTGCGTAGTCCTCACGGCAAGCAGGACGCGGGCTGGCGACCCCGGACAAAAGACCGTAATGGAACTGATCGTTAGCCTTCAGCAGAATCGACCCGAACAATTCTGCATTCTGTCGAGCATCGATACCCTGGCCCGAGCAATGTAAGATCGCCAATTTTGCAATTAGGAGGATCTGTCTGCGATGGAATAAGACCCTTCTCGGGTTGGAACTCCAATAACCCGCTATGAGACGAGTGCGGATGTTGGCGTCGAAATAGAGGGACAGCAATCGCGAGTACACTTCCGGAGATTGTAGATCGATCCTATTCCAGAGCTGCATGCCGGTCACGATGACGGCACATACCCATAAGACTGATTGCTGCTTAAATGAGCGAACCTCAGCGACGAGTTCGTCCATGGTGCTCTTGCGCCCAAAGATGTCCTCGTACGTTTCGTAGACTCCGAGTTCTGAGCCACCTTGCATCAAGAAGACCTACATCTCTTGTCGGACTATCTGAGCACATTATGTCATTCTCACTGCGACCTACTCGCATCCAGCAATCGATATCTCGATTGTGAGATGAGCCCTTCTTTTGCTTTTCTTACGCCACGCTGCTCTCTGGCGGGCCGCTGTGGTCATATTCGTGTGACATTTCCTTCCAACCTGATTACGATTGCTTTGCCATGTCAGAGGTGTACCAATGGCGACGATAGACGTTACTGCCTTTTTGCCGAGATGGACAAAACGGGTTCGGACAGACGGAGGGGGCCGAGACCCCTTGGGCCTGTCTCGCGTCACCGAAGCCATAACCGATCACCTCCTGCAAGGAATCATTACCACCACGGATCGCGCACGCTACTACTCGTTCTACTGCTGGTCTCTCTGGCACGTTCAACAGGCAGGTGCTCCACGAAAATTCGCAGACTACATTCGAGCGTTTCGCAGGAGGGAGGCCTTCATGGCCCTATCGACCATGCAAGCCGACAAAGAGGCGTCTCCTGTTGGTGTGCGGATGGTCGGGCCGAAGTTAGAAGCAGCGAACCGAACTGCTGTGGCCGACTGTGATTTCAAAGTATTGCCGTCAAATGACCTTGGCGGCTATGGTCAGTATTACGCTGGATCATTAATTCAGCTTGCGCTGACGAAGCATGAAAATGGGATTGACCTGGTAACGCCAGAGTCTGGTGAAGTCCTCGCTCTGGCATTCCACAAAGTGGTCGAGAACACGCCATACGTACGAAAGACACGCTGGAACCAAGCCGAAGTTGACCTCAAGGAAATACAACAATCAGCCACTTATTTCAGCTTGGACTCCCTTTCGCAGCCCTTCGCTTCAACAGAACGTGATCTTCTTAGAAAGCTGTTCTTTTCTTTAGATGGATTGGTCAAGTCAGAGCGTTCAACCTTGCGCCGACACTCGCTAGGCTTAATTCTGCACATCATCGGCGAATATGAACGGGCCGGTGCTCCCGCGACGAGTGAAGATCTTGAGTGGCAGGTTGTCCACACACCGCACTATTTTCGACAACTGTGGCCTGCGGACCGAAAAGCAATCCCATACAAAGCCCCGGAGATGTTTGGCGTGTGCCATTCGTTTTGGCAACAATTCTGCCTTCACCAATTTGTTGCCAACGCAATCGAGTCGCTCCTTTATGCTGTTCTCGAAATCCTATCGTCAGAACCTTCGGGACTTCCTTTAGATCAAATCTGCACTCGGCTCGCTGCGGACAGCTTCGTCTCTGAGGTTCGGGAAATTGCAGGCAAATCCTGCGACAGCCCACGCGTCCTCCTTTCAACCCTTGGAATTGATGGCAAGCCACCGGCGTCTTTTTGCACTCGCAAGCAGTCAGAGATTGGGCTCCTGCATCCACGCAGTGAAGTGCAGACCGTGAGAGATGTCCCAACTGATCCGACAAGAGCCGCAGCGCGGGCAGTCCTTACCCTGGCCACGTTGTACTCAAAGTGGCGCTCTGCCCAGAACGATGCGTTCGCTTACGTTATGGCGAACGCTGGCAACGAGCTGTGCGCGGGTCGAGTTCTCACATACTTGGATCAGTGGTTAGCGCCAGACTGTTCCTGGCATGTTGCTTTGGAAACTCTGATTGCGGATTGCGTAGTTGATCAGCATGACAGTGTCATGTATGAAAAGCGCAACCTTGAAAGTTGCTGGCTGCACAGGCAGGACCGCAGGATCATAAAGGACCAAGACTACGACCCTCCATCACGCTCATCCCGGCAAGGAAATGCAATTCGGATTCTGTCTGATATCGGCCTCACGGATAGCGCCTCGGGGGCTTACCGACTGACGGGCGATGGGCGCAAACTCCTCAACAGAATTTCAACGCAATGACGGCAAAACCTCGCATCGATCTACACAGAACGCTCCAACAGATTCGAACAGCAGCAGGTGCCGTTATTTGCACGTACCGGTTCGACCCAAGCTTTTTTGAGGACTATTGCATGGAGAAATTTGGCTGTCTCCATCGCAATAACAACATCACGGTATTGATCGATTGGGGTTGCTATAACGAGTTGCTTTCAGGAACCCTACGGGATCGCCCCAATCTGGCAAACATTCGCTATCTTCTTCAGCCGATCACGGCAAAGAGAGTGTTCCATCCAAAGGTCTTTCTTTTCGCTGATGAAGAAAAAGGCTCGCTTTTGATTGGCAGCGCTAATGCGACGCGTCCAGGGCTGACTTCAAATGCCGAACTTGTAGGCGTCTTCCACTATGAGCAGGGCAAGAAGGAAGACGCATTGCCGATTTTCAGATCTGTATTCGGGTTCCTTTCGCAGCTCTGCGACCGAGCAGGTACGCAGGGTTTCAGATCAAACCTTCAAGCGCTCCAGCGTGACGCTCCTTGGCTTTGCGGAACAAGCCAGGGCCGTGAGGACATCGAATTCCTGCACAATCTAGAACGCTCCTTGCTTGATCAGATCGCAGAGAGGATCGGCGACCAAGTAGTCACAATCACTGCGATTTCCAGATTCTTCGATTCGGACCATGCTCTTATAGAAGAACTTGCACAACGCTTTGACCCCAAGAAAATCAGAATTGTCACCCAAAACCGGTTTACGACACTTCAGCCCGACTTTCTAGCGCATGATCTGTGTAAGAGCGAAAGGGCCGAAGTCTACTTGCGTGAGTTCGAGGACGACGGCCATAACCAGCCACTACATGCGAAGGCAATTCTGTTTGAAACAAAGGGTTACGCTCTCATGTGCTATGGAAGCGCCAATCTCACCTCGGCTGCGTTGAATCGCCGACCGGAAAACAGCAATGTTGAATCAATCATTGCCATGCGGTTGTCTGGCCCAGAGGAACGATCTGCGGCTCTGCATCTGCTCATTCCAGAGGGTTCAACCAGACGTATTCGCAGCGCGTCCGAGTTGCAGGCATCTACAGAGGAAGACGAGCCGTCCTCTTTCTGCGAACCTACGGACATTGTCCTTCGAGAAGCTGAGCTGTCTGGCAAGCGTATTCGGCTGGGACTCGAAATTGCGGATTCGCCACGATACCAGAACTTTTCGGCGGTCATCACTCTCCGGGGCAATCTCCAAGAGCGAATTGCCATCAACCTGAGCGGAGATATGTACTCAGCTTTAATCACGGATTCTCTGGAACCGAGACTGCAACAGTCCTCGTGCATTGTGCATGTTGAGGGCTATGGAAGACATGGCTCCGTCACGCAAAGCAACGCGGTGCTTCTCACGAATTTACGGGACATCTCAACCGGCAACAGCACGCGCAGAGAGCGTTACGTAAAAGAGGCCCAAGAAAGTGCAGCCCAGTTCTATGCTGTCCTCGCGGATTTGATAAACGGCAGTGATGACGATGCTCTGAAGGTGTTCCTAAGTTTTTGCGATATACCGTTAACGCTTGCGCCGCGTCCGATGTTGCGGCATCGGGCAGAATGGTCGATCCGTGACAGTATGCGATCTTTTGGAGCGAGAAACTTCCAACTATGCCGAGACCTGCACGAAGCAGTACTGCAATTCTGTGATCGTCATATGCGCAAGCTCCGACGACACATTACCGACCGGGACATAGACGGAGTTCCAAACTTCGTTCACATCTTCCTCGCCATCAACGCGCTGCTTCGCTCACAAATAGAAAGGGCTGTTCAGGGTCTGGAAGCGAGGGACGGGTTCGTGTCAACAGATGAATGGGCAAAGTTTCGTGAGTTGTGCAACGTTTACTACGAGCGGTTTAGAGAAATCACGTTGTGCTTTTGGACGGAATACTTGGAGCCGATGCGAAACGAGCATCCCGAGGTCAACTTTCACGAACTGCTAGCTCCCGACCTGGACGCCATTAAAGAAACGGCAGCTGACATGCTAGCGTTTCGTGATCGGATAGAGGCGTTGCGTATGAGCAAGTGCATATTGCCGGCGACCGGCGCACCATATGGGTATTTCTATTCGATCCTGGCACCGGAACCGTGGGCGAAATACAAGAAGATCGCGGAATCGGCATATTTGCGGGTAGAAGAATTGACGCGCACCAGCGCATGATTGTGACTTGAGAACTTCTAGGCCTGGGGAGCACGAGGGGCGCGGCCAGAGCGCCCCTCGGAAACTTTTGGGGCAAAAGAAAGTGCCCGGCCTGAGCCGGGCACGTTGAGAACCATGCGTGAATCTAGCTTTAGGTGTCACCTTTCTGCTGTCTGACGAACGCCTCCAAAAAACCCTGCGCTTTCAAGTTGGTGTCCCAGATGCCAGCAAATGCGATGTGTTCTCGCTTCAGTTTCGCATTCATCAACGTTCGTCCTTCCTCCACGAAAGCAGAATACTGCTCGATGCCAGCATAATCATTCCGCCAGTAGTAGGGCACGAGGTTCATTCCTTTGCCTGATTCATCCGCCTCAAAGATCATTTCAGGATCGCGCATCAAATCGCCGTTCTGTTCTCCGTAGTGAGCCACGGAGATTGCCGGCAGACCGTTCGGGCCACGTTCCTGCGTGTCTTCGATGACCAGAGTCATCCACGGTTCGTTTTCGATTCGGATGTGAAATCCAGCTTGAAGAGGGGCGGCAAGTTCCAAGATCATGGCAACGGTTTTCATTACAGCACCTCCGTCGTTGCTGGGGTGCTTACCGCATCCCTGGGGCTGATCGCCCCAAGGATAACGGTGGACGTGCGCTGGACTACTTCAAGACTCTCTCTCAGTAGGTTTGCGTCACCGTGATAAAGCTGAATGTAATCGCTCGAACCTGTTCCGGTCTGAAGTCCCAGAGCATGACAGACCACAAAGGCCACAGCTTCGGCCTCGGTTTCCCGCACGGTCTTGGTTGTCAGAGTGCGGCGTTCGGCTCTGTGCAACATCTCGTGCGCCAATTCATGCACAAACGTGGCCAGCGTTTCGGACGGCTCCATGTCCGGCAGAATGCGAATCAAACCGCCGTAAGACATGCCCCTCGCGGGTGCAATCTTGTCGGAATATTCCAGCTTGATTCCCTGGCCAGTCGTAAAGTCGGCCAATTTGTCCAGCTTGTCGCCTACTTCGCCCTTGAATGTGCTGCCAAGTTCCGGCAGTTCTGCGCCTTCGGTCTGGCCAACATCGAACACGTACACGGCACGAAAACCGACCAAACGCGGCTCTGGCTTGTCGGTTCTGGCATCGCTCTGCTGGCTCTGGTCGCCGTCGCTGGCATTGCGCTTGTAGCCAATCATGGGGGCAAAGATCATGATGCCCTTTTCCCCGCGTTTCACTCTTCGGCCCAACTCGTTCCATGAGCGAATACCTGCAACCCTCGTTGCTGTCGGGCGCTGGCTGGCAATCAAAAGAATGTTCTGAAAACTGTAGTTGGGAAATTGAGACATGGCCGTGAGGTAGGCAGAGAGTGCGTCACTGTGTCCGGCTTCCAAAGCCTTAACCAGAGCATCGATGCTGGCCTTAACGAGTTCCTGATTGTTTTTTGTTTTGCTTGTATCCTTCAATAACATTTTTAATCCCCTGTTCCGCCGGGTAGGCTGTTTTTGTCTTTCACTTGAGCGGCAGCGAGACAAAAACAGTTACCGGCGGACACGGGGAAGAACGCAGCGGAGCGAGGGGTGGCAGGGCGCGAGAGTCGGCACGGTGAGTGCCAAAATGGTGTTGGTTGTTGTTTTGGCGCGAAAGCGTGCTTAGACCTCGCGACCGTCCGAGCCGTGGCCGAACGGCGTCCACCTAAGCGCAGCGAAGTGGAGATGAAAGACGCGCAACATGCCACCTTGTTGACTTATAGTAGGTCAGATATGGGGAGAGTAGTCCTATTGACTGGCGCACCTGGTGTCGGCAAGAGTACCTTGCGCGGTGCACTGGCAAAACGCTTATCTGGATTGCAGGCATTCGACTACGGCATGCTTCTGCTGGAGCGCAAGAAAGGGCATGGGATCACGATCCCCTATTCGGAGCTGCGCGAGAAGTCTTCCGCAATCGTTACGCCGGCTGACGTGGGCAGCGTCGATGACTGGGTAATCGGAAGAGTAAGTGAGTTGCGGCAACACTCCGATGTCATACTGGATTCGCATGCTTTGACTGCAGAGCAATATGGTCTTCGAGCGATTCCATTCTCGGCGGATCAACTGCGACAGCTGAAACTCGATGCTGTGCTGGTGTTGAGGTGTGAACCGGCCACGCTGCTAAAGCGGATTCATGACAAACCGGAGGGGCGACGGGACATTACGGAAGATTTGATGAGGGAATTACAGATACTGCAAGAGGCAGTGGGGATTTCGTATGCCATCGCGTGTGGGTGCCCAATATTTATTATCGATGTTAGTGAAAGAAGTCAGGAGCAGGTTACAGAAATGGCCATGCAGGTATTGGGGACTGTCGGACTGGGGTGTATTGGTTAGTACGTGAGTAGAAGTGTTGGCGGGGGCCGAGAATTCCTCTATGATTCGGCTATGGCTGAGGATACCGATATAGATCTGCGAGCCGCTGTCAACGCAATTTCTGATGTCGTCCAGAATAGGCCTAGGCCACTACGAGTGTTCGACCAGATTTATATGAAGACTGGAGACATGGTTCTTCAGAGTGAACTGGTGGCGCGGTGGTCAGATGGCAAGAAACTCGCTTTTATCGGAGATGGCGATGCGATCAGTGTTTGTGTTGCGTATCTTCACAGCCGAAAGATCATCAATTACGGACCTTCTCAGATCACAGTGTTTGATTTCGATGAGAGGATATGTGGGGCGATTACGCGGTTTGCAGACAGCGAACGCCTCGAACAAATCCGCGCAGAATTGTATAACTGCCTGGATGCATTTCCTGGCCCAACAGATTTCGATTGTTTTTACACAAACCCACCTTGGGGGGCAAGCAATGAGGGCGAAAGCGTCAAAGTGTTTGCCCAGCGGGGGCTTGAAGCCACTGGTTACAAGGGAGAGGGAATGATTGTGATTGCGGACGATCCCGAGCTGGAGTGGCCGAAGCGCGTGCTGGCGAATGTGCAGAGCTTCGCGATCCAATCGGGGTTTTTCGTACAAAGGATGATGCCCCAGCTACACTACTATCACCTCGACGATGCCCCAAATCTCCGCTCCTGCAACCTGATACTCAAAGCGCTGCCTGATAATCGATCCCCAGGAGAAAGCCAAAGTATTGGTGATCCCACTCGGTTGGCCCACTTCTACGGGCGTGACAATCCACCGCGAGTGCGGTACGTCCGCGAGAAAGAACGACTGGATTACGGAAAAGCGCACGAGGATGAGTACTCCCTTGAATTGATGGAGGATGGCGATGGCACCAATCATTAAACCGGGCGAAGGCTTGTTGTACATGAAGGTCGGAACCCATGCGCAAGAAACGCTAGAAGAAATAATCGAGCGTAAGAGGAAAGAGATAGAGGATGCCGGGTTTGCCCTGTGGGGATATGGTGGCAACACGTGTCATCCGGTCAGCATGGTTCAGCCATTTGCACGAAATTATGAGCAGAAAGCGGGCGTTATTTACCTGTGTATGCAGCCAATGACGTCCAAGCATTTTGCACTACCAATCCGAGCTTCAGAGTTCTCTCGTGATGGATTTACGTGGGAAAAAATTCCTGCTGCGATCAATTGCAGGGGCTCACGCTATGCTCTGACGATCAAGAATTTGCGGCGCGATGATTTTGATCTTGCGTTAGGTAAAACCAAAGTGGCGATTGGCAACAGTATGGGGCGGCTCGGCAGCCAATACGTGGCTGGTCGAGTGGACAAAGCTTGCCTAGAAGTCAGCGCGGAGGGGGTCACCCAGCCTCACGATGAACCAACCGTGCACATAGGTTTAGTCGCCGAGATAGTCACGCCATATGCGGTATTCGTTCGGGACTGACAATCAGCTCGCGAGAACGCGGGTGGCGTCTGCGCGTAGTGAACGGATATAACTACTGAGCCCTTCAAGTACCGTTTCGCGCTGTGTGGTAGCGCTGTGGCAGCCAAAGCAGATCGTAAGAGTCTTGTCCACGGACGGTTCTGCACAAATGGCTGGACGGAGCACTTCCAGGCCTGTTCGATCAAGAACGCAAAGGAAAGCCTGTTCTAGGCATCGGACCCTTCCACAAAGAGCTTGGAGCCGCACCTCTGTATCGAGCAATCGTTCCATGGCGGCTATGGCGCGTTTGTCACCGGTCAACAAGATAGCAACGACTCTCTGAATCGCGATGGCGCAGAGTTGACTCTCTCCAGTGTCGAGGTTGAGGCCTAGTTGCTGTGCGGCAGATTCAAGATCGGCGGCGAAGTTTTGCTCGGCATCCGTTGGTTCTAATTGGACGGCCGCAGAAAGGAAACCACTAAGCTCTTGTGCGACGAGCTCCAGGGGTCGGCTCAGTGCGAGCTTGCGAATTTTCTTCGGGACGACGAAACGTGCTGCTCCAAGTACTCCGACAGTGGCGGGGGTGCCGGTATAGGCCTGGACAACTTCCTGTAGTACTCCATAGCAAGCGCCTTTGTATAGGACGTCATTGTCTACAACGATATTCATGAGGGGTTGACCCCAAGGATGGCGTTCAGGTAGTCAGCGGAGTCATCGGGAACTCGTTCCAAGGCGAGTTGCGTTAAGGCGAGGTTGTTCACTTCATTCCAAACGCTTTTTGGGGATGAGTAAATGCGCTGCAAAGATGCATTGGCAGTTGCCCAATCGTTTGTGGAATAGCCGAAGCAAAGCGCCAGGGTACCTGGTTCTACTTTGAGCGCCTCTGCTGAGGCCAACGCAACACGAGCGAGTTCACGGGCGCTGTACCGCGGGCCCGAAGGCAGTACAGTTGGCCGCGCATCGCCGGTGAGCAATTCGAGCGCGAAGTGGTCTGCTGCAGCCTCTTCTGTGTCATCTTCATCAAGCGTAGGGGTTGGCGGCTCTAGATCAACTATTACGCGGTCCGACGTGAGATGAGAAAGGGATATATGCCCGATTTCGTGCGCAAGGTAAAACGCAATCTGCGCAGGGTACATTGAGTCCTTCCCCAAGAGAATCACAAAGCGGTCTTTCACCTGAACTGTCATAGCAGCCATGCGCTTCTGTGGCCACGGAAAGACCCTGAGGTGTACGACCGGGATGCCAGTAGACCAGCAAAGCGAGAGGAGATCGACTAATCGCACATAGGGCTGCTTGTCACTGAGGATCGCCTGACGCAGTTTTTCAGCACTAGCGCCGGTGATTGGCACAGCAGCCGGGGATGCGGTGATTAAAACAGAACCAATTGCTTTACCAAATGACGTTATTGCTGATTGCTCAATCTCGCTTTCGCCCGATAGATGTTTGAATCGCGCCTCGTCCCGCCAAACAAATCTGGGTTGCTGTTGATCGTCTAGAAGCGAATGCGGGTCCATCCCGAGTTTTCTGGCTAGGGAAAAACGCAGTTCCACACGCGCCGAGGCGGAACTATCGGCTTCGTCACTCCACCATCGCGGCCAGGCAGCGTTTACTGCTAAATCGCTGAGGCCCAGCTTTTTCAATCGCGATCGGAGCTGGTTCGCGTTTTCCTGCGTGCTCAATGCAAGTCATCCCCGTTTCTTTCCGACAGGTTTGAGATCTTCTAGCGCATCGATTATCTTTGCAACTGCATTTGCATGGTCTTCGGTTCCATCCCAAATACGATGAAACGCGGTCATCACTCGTTGGGGGCCTTTTTTGGGCGGCATTTCCTGGTTCGGGTCTTTTAATTGTGCATAAGTGAATAATTTTGAACGAGCGCGGCCATGCTTCAATGGAAGACCCCTCAGGGCGCGAGACACCGTGGATTGGCTAACGCCAGCCGCACGTGCCAGCTCTGTTTGCCCCAGATGCTTCTCCTCCATGAAGGCTTTCAGCGCTTCTGAATCACTTGGCACAAACTGAATAATAATGCATAATCCTATTAGATGCCTAACTATATGAATCTCCCGGGTTGTTTTTGCTGGACTCGATTTGGTAGTGAGGCGGGCCAAGGAATCGAGCATATTCTTCGGCGGAAGGAAGAAGAGCGCGTAGCCAACCAAGGCGTGTTTTTGTGGGGCATCGGTAATTCAGTGGGGGCGGCAATCGGTGAACTCGTGCGCCGTTGCGGAAGTCCAGAAGTCCTTTTTAGTCCAATCAAGAGCCCAGCCAAGCCGATGGATGTCGTGCCCGACTCTGTCGTTGCTTGGACAAAGGCTGAGACCATCGATGGACACGAGTTCCTGCTTCCGGCACATTCAATGGTCACGAGTCGGCTAAGCATTTCATCCCCGAAGAGTGCGCATTATGCACTTGTATGCTTTAGTGAGTCGCCGCTCATGGCGGGTGGGTCCTCACTCAGATTCTCTTTCGGCGCTTTGCGAAACATTCTCAGCGGTAAGCCGGTCGGTGCGTCACAGGTAACAGCCGTTGTCACCGCCACCGTTGGTGGTGCGGACGGAGGCGCTGTGTATGAGGCCCCACTTCGGGCCAATCTTGCACCCCCTTTTTTCATTCGCCTTCGAGAGCCGAGACCCATTCCTAGCTTGGCTGGGTCAAAGCAAGATTGGGCTAGCGCCGTGCAAAGTGCATGGCAGCGCAAGGTCAATTGCGCTTGAATGGGTTTGGATGCCAGTTGGAAGTAACGAAGTCTCCCATCGGGAAGCGCCCAAGATTTGAAGTCCCGGTGAACCACACTGCCGTCTTACTCTCTTCCGACTACAGTGTCATAGAGCCCATAATGTGTGAGTCCTTCGTGGCTCTCGATCCCCGTGTACCGTAGCGACGCATCCTCGTAGCGGCGGAATGCGAACACCGCCTGGTTCATCTGCTCGGTGTTGAAGACCTTGAGGTTCACCAACAGATGGAAGTCCTTCACCGTCAGACCGGTGACGGCCAGGAACAACTCCGGCTCCAACTTAGTGATCACGTCTTGCAATGTGTTCTCGCGAAAATCGGTGAGGTACATGAACGCAGGGATGCGCGTAGCGAACTTGATCAGTTTTTCTTGCACGAGCTTGCGCTTGGACTTGTATTCCTTTTCCTCATCGGTGAGCTGCTTCTTTTCTTTCTCCGTCAGCTCCTTGTTTTTGGCTTTGTTCTTGAGTTCTTTGACCTTCTCGCTCTTGTTAATGATGGTCTCGATGATGTTGTCGCCCAGCGCACGCCAGCCCTCGATGCGTTCTACGGCGGCCATTGCCTCGGGGTTATCGAGGACTCGGCGTAGGGTGTCGTTGTCTACGTTCACCAGCAGAGCGCTCTCCCATTTGCGCGCCAGCAGCGTAGCCGAGGTGCCCGTCATCGCAGTTTGCAGAATTCCGCCAGCATCTATCTGAATCATGTTCGCGCCGTCGTAGGCTAGCACTGGCAGGTACGAGACGAGGTCTCTAACGGCGTTCTCCGGATTCGATTCGTTGGGTGACAGTCCGATGCCGTAGTCGGAGACCTGCCGGAGAGCGCGGGTGAGGGCAAAATCGAACACAAAGCAGACAGGTTTGAGAATGTCTTCCTCGTCCGGGTCATCGCCATTCGGGTTCCTGATCGACCATGGAGACTGCACGCGGAAAGCGGCTTGAAAATAGGTCTCAGGACTCTTCAGATTGCGCAGCATCAGGATCGCAGACCATTGTGGAATGGTTACGCCAGTGGTTAGCTTGCCGCATGACAGTGTGATTGTCTTGGTGTCGAAGCCGCTCCCAATGGCGTCACGCACCGGCGGTAGAGCATCGAGCCCGATCCCTGCTGATGCACCGGCGGCCACCACAACGTGGTACTCGTGCCAGAAGATATTGTGTTTCTCGGCCAGCAGGCCCTTCATCGCGTAGCAAGCAGCAACACTGGGCAAGAACCAGAACGAGTGCTGCAGATACGGCAGGAGCCGCACATCTGAGTAAGGGAAAGGTGGGCGCGAGCCCGTCTTTAAGCCCTCGACCTCCTTCGGTATGTACTGGCCCCGAATAATGTCGAGCCACTTTTGTACGTCGCTTTTGTGCTTGAGCTGCGCGTCTTCTTCTAAGCCCGTAGCCGCAAAAAATTCGTTAAGGTCGAATTCGTTGAACTCTCCCGCGCTCGCTACCGCCAGCAGTTCCTCTGGCATGCGGTAAGTAAGCAGTCGCATTTGCGGCAGTGCGCCATATGGATTCCACTTGCCTGGTTTTTTTGCCGCAAACTCTTCCTTCGCGCGCTGTTCGTCTGTGTAAGTCCAGTTGAAAATTTGTTCCTCGATGAACTCGCCGGTGGCAAGCGCCCTGAAAGGTGTGCCGGACAGATAGAGGTAAGCTCTGGTCGTAATCGGGAGGAACTCGGTCTCCTTTTCCGAGAGGACTTCGAGGCCTTCGTTTACATTTTCCAGCGCGGCTGCGTATTCGATCTTCGCTTCCTTCTGCGCGACCGCTTCTTCCTCGCCGTCAAACAGTTCTTTCGCCGTCTCCCTCCAAGCGCCGAAGTGGTATTCGTCGAATACTACGAGGTCCCAATTCACCGTGTGTAGCCATTCGTTCTTAGGCTTGATGTTCCCCGCCGAGTCGCGGCCTAGCAAGTCCTGGAAGGAGCCGAAATAGACAACAGGTTTCTTGTGATCGATTTGCGTCGGGTCTCCCCCGGAGGATTTCGACAGGTACTGCCAGCCATTGAAGTCCACATGATTTTCGAGGTCCGTCTGCCACGCATCTTCCACCGCGGGCTTGAAAGTCACCACGAGCACCCTCTTGGCACCAAGCTTCCGAGCGAGTTGGTAGGTGGTAAAGGTTTTTCCGAACCGCATCTTTGCGTTCCACAAGAAACGTGGGACCGCGTGCATGTCTTCTGCCCAGCGCGAGAGGAAGTAGGCGTGCGTTAGCTTCACCGCTTCGGCCTGTTCGCGGCGCATGGAAAACGTTTGGTGACGGGTGCCAGTGAAGTTCTGCCCCGTGCGCAGTTCGATGAGCACGGTCTTTACGTCCGGGAGGGTGCAGCGCATCCATTCCAGGTCGGGGTTCGCGAACTTCTTCCTGACGAGCGCCGTGCGCACCTCGTGGTCGCTGAAAATGGTTCCGTCATCGCGCTCGGCGGACTCTTCTAGTTCGATCTTGTAGTTCTTGATAGCGGCGGTCTTGAGTTGTTCGGAGACCCGCTGCTTGACATTGCGCGTCGTCTGCCCAATTTTGAGAAGACCCTTGTGAGCCGCATCGTCAATCGAATAGGCATAGATGCGCGGCCGGGCCTCCGGCTTGGCCGCGAGGATTTCGGCAATAGGCTTACTCATCTTCGATTTCGTCCGCAGCGGCCTCATCGAACAGGTCGGCGTCGTGCTCGGCAACCTGCGACTCGATGAAGGCAATCTCGTCCTTGTTCAGCCCGTACCGCTTGTAAAGTTCGGCGTCTGTCCATTCTTTGTTTAGTGGAAGGTCCGGGATGAAGGCGTAGACATGCTTAGGCGCATCCTGGGTGGACTTGCGGAGGGACACTAGAAAGCGAGCAAAGCGCGTACGCAGGTAGCTCGCGTAGTAGTTTGCCTCGACTTCGGTGTCGAAAAGGCCGGCAACGAGATAGCTCTCGGTGCAAGCCGTGCCCGGCTCAGCAACGATCGGCTTGCTGAGGAACTTGGTCTCGATCGCCGCACTGGTGCCTTGGACACGAGTCATCAGAACCTTCCACTTGTCGATCCAGTCAACATTTGTTGGGATCTTCGAGCGCTCGACCCAGCTAACCTTCTGGGACCCGAAGAGCTTTACGGGCTTCTTGAGACCGCTGGAAGTCGGCTTGCCGTGGAAGAACGTACGAAGACCAAACGGTTTCTGACTGGATACTCGACCAACAAGAGTTGATTCGCCCTTGGCCTTGACCTTCTCTAGAATCGGCACTGCCTCATTGCGCCGGACGAGAACGTCGTACACGTCCAGATAACGGGCAACGGCGGGGCCGGTCGGCTGCCCGTCCCAGATCGTCTGGACAAGGCAAGGCCCTTTGTGCTCGCGATCCCACAGGAAATAAGATATGCCGCCCCGAATCTTGACTCCCGGGAAACCCTCGTAGAGCTTTGGGTAATCCACAATGGTCCAGATGCGCGTGTCAGAAAGCATTCGTTCGCGGTACTTATCGAGGCCCTTGCCCCCAGCCATCCATCGCGAAGGCGTTACGAACACTGCGTACCGTGGATCCAGCTCTAGCGCCTTTTCCACGAATAATTGGTAGATTGGCGCAGCGCTCGTACCGTAACCTCCATCGTCCAACTGGTACGGCGGATTACCTATGATGACGTCGAACTGCATATTACCTCCAAACATCTCGTCGATCTGAGCTTGTACGTCATCCGTATGGATGAACGCATAGGCGTGGGTTTCAAGACCTTCACCGCGGTCGAGCGTTTTCTGGCTTGCACCGCAAGATTTGCATCTGCCGTCCCGCCAGTTGTGCTCCGTGCGCTCGAACCAGATGTGGCCTCCTTCGCTGGTGAAGCCTCTGGCAATCGAATGCGGGCTATTTGCTTGCTTTGAGCAATACAGGCTACGGCGCGCAAGCAAGCTCGTTAGCCGAGTGGTGCCAATGCCAAAAACCTGCTTGGTGAGGATATGGTCGACTCGCTCCTCCAAATCAGGGATCTGCGCTGCCAACCCTTTGGTGAGGCGGCTGGTGATTTCGCGCAAGAACACTCCTGACTTGGTGCAGGGGTCGAGGAACCTGACAGAGCTATCGGCCCAGAGGTCCGCTCCGCCATTGTTTGCCGCCCAAGCCTCAGCCAGAGTGTCAAGCATCCGATTGGCGAACTCCGGCGGAGTAAATACCTCGTCATTGGAGAGGTTCGCTATGCAGGTCAAGATATCCGGGTTGCGCCCACGGAGCGAAAAGCTCACCTGTCCGCTCATATGGCTTCCCCCAAGCCAACGTCAAAAGGCAAGCTCGCAAGCTCCCGCGCACTGATTGGCGGATACTCCTTGATCGGGGTAAAGATCTCATGCTTGCCGAGATGGGCGAAAAGCGATCCTTCCCGGCTGAAAGAAGACATTTGCGCAAGAGCTTCAAGGCGGAAGTCTCGCCGTTGGAACCTACCCTTGCCGAGGTATCCCCACTCGGAGAAGGTAATGGGGCGCTCCTCATCGGTGAGCATCGTCAGCGCGTCACCATGCACCAGATTCTGGGACAGAACATAGGAAGCGGCCAGATAGAGCTCATCCGTTTCAGCCAGGTTCAAATAGTCGGCAAAGACCTCAAGCATGTTGGCGCGGCACTCCGCGATATTGTCCGCCAACAGCTCAACCCCGTATGTGCACATCAGCGCCAACAGAGCGTAATGCCGCCTCTCGAAGTCAGACTTGCTGTACTTCGCCTCCACGGCGGCTAGTTTGCGCTGCAAGACGGGGATGAGGAAGTTTCCACTTCCGCACGCAGGCTCCAGGAAACGAGAGTCGATGCGCTCGGTCTCGCCCTTCACCAGGTCGAGCATCTTCTCGACCAGCCACGGAGGCGTAAACACTTCTCCGTGGTCTGCAACACGCCTTTTGGATTTGATCAGATTCATGGGTGACGACTTGCTATTTCTGCCGGTAATTTGAGGCGGTCGGGGACAATCTGCTGGCACACCGCATCGGGCATACTCAATGGGGTCTTACGGATGGCACGGGAGCAATGCAAGTCGTAAGTTCCGTTGGTAGGCGCAACAGGATCGGTCTCCGGCGTGACTAACCCCACCGGCGCGTTGCTGACGCGCTTCTTGTCGGTGTGCTCATACCGCTTTATCAGACGCTTCGGCGACTTGCCGCCGCTCTCCTTCCCTCGTGGCATCTACTAGTTACCTCTTAAAGAAAAAGACATTGTGGAGAACGCTGAATTCTAAGCTGGGAGGGTATCAAAAGCCAGTGACAAGCCTATCGCCGCTTCTTTCCGAGAGTCGTTCAGCAACTCCTCCCGCCAAGGGTCGATGCTACAAATCGCCCGTGCGGACAAGAACGGACCCGTCAGATTCCGTGTCTCCAGCAAGATATTTTTCCCGCGCATACTGCTCAATGGCCGGACGGTTCGCCTGAAATATTTCAACCTTGTCCTTGCCGTCCCCTTTGAAGTGGTCGTCGAGGGCTTCTCTGCTAATGGCGCAACGGACTCGCCTCTGCCCATCCTGGCCCCAAAATACGACTATGGCCCGATCGAAAATGTATCTCGCTTCCGGTTCTGGAAACGTGAGGTCGTGTTGTTCAAGGGACCACTGCACGCGCTGCGCCACAAACACCGCGAACAACTTGATGTCCATATCGATACTCGCGCGATCCAGGGCGCTGAGATAGGCGTCGCGATCCCGAACGCGGATCACAGTCCACGGATAGCCACCGGAGGCCAGCATCGCATTCATCACAAACCGAGCCATTCGTCCGTTGCCGTCAGGATACGGATGGATATATCCGAATAGCCAGTGTCCGAGGACGGCACGAACGCTCGGCTCGGTTTCCTTTTCGAGCAGATCGAACAGCGACGGCATGGCGTCGCGTACAGCTTCCCACCGTGGCGGCACATACCGTGATGTTCGCAGATAGACCGCATCATTCCGGTAGCCGGCGAGAGCTTCGGCGGGAATCAAGCCCGCAGCTACGCAGGGTTGAAACAACTCGCGATACCACTCCCTGTGAGTGGTGCGCGCCAAAGTGCCAGGGTTGGCACCCGCAATTATTTTCGCAACCGTTTCCTTTACTTTTTGGAAAGCCTGCCAGTATCCGCGCGCCGCGAGTGCGTCGCGATTCTTGCGGTCATCATCATGGTGATCCGGGTCCCAGTCACCCTTCTGCACTCTCTCGATTAGTGCCGGAGTTACCCTGTACCCCTCGATGGACAGTGAGTGGTAGGCATCGCTCTGGTAGATATTGTCCACGAAGCGCAGATATTCATCCCGGTTCTTGGGAAGCCCCTGCGCTTTGGGGAAATTCTCAATAACTACACCACGCATGGATTCCCACATTGCCTGCATACGTCCGACGATGGGCGATATAGATGCAGGCAACGAGCTAAATGTCTGCTCAGGCGCGAAGGGATCAGCCTCACGCACATCGTGCCCTGCCGCTTTCATCGTGCTGATGATTTCGTCCGCAATTTGTACGCGACCAATACGGCGAAATGCGCCGGCGATCTGTCCCGCTTTTACCGTGCGAGCGCCACTCAGGAGCTGTCGCAGCACATCCGATGGGTCTGCAAGGCTCGCGAGCAGGACTTGGGTCTCAATTGGATTGCGGCTTAAGAACGCCTCGGGCGCTCTCACCAACGCAGCCGCCGGAGAAAACACGCGGAGTTCGTTCTTCATTGACAGGTCTGCTGGAGGTGGCATCTCGGCCTGTTTCAGGTCGTAGAGCGATGTGCCGAACAACAGGTCCATCTTGTGGTTTGTGCCTTTGGGGCTGTAGACCACGACCTGGGTCGGGATGACGGTATTTTCGGCTTGCAGGAGAATCGATTGTTCTGGCGACAGATGCCACTCGTTCCCAAACCGGTCATTGCAATAACGCCCGCAGAATTCCCAGAACGACGCATACCATGGGGTGCTGTCGCCGGCGCTGGCGCTCGGGCTGGAAGACATCAGCCAGCCTTTCATCACTTCCTGTAGGAACCCGTTGGCGAGCAAACGCTCCCGATGCGTGCGGCTTAGGTCGTCCGACCGGAATATGCGCCGCCCATCCTTCTGAAGCTCCTGAAGGACTGCCAGCGATTCAGCCAATTTTTGATTCGGTTGCGGCATTTGTATAAGGGCATTCCTTTGCGTATTATCACAAGCTTATTATGCTGTACGAATGCAAGCGTATCATGCCGAACACATACAAGCAAATACTGCTGCGCCGATACAAGCTGATTCTGCTAATAGCCTATTTTCATATAGATATCAAAGAAATGAGGCATTGCGCTCCGGGCGGACGTCTGCCTGTGTTCTTGCTTTTCTCCCATTGTCAGATCGCGCCATGGGCAAATGACATTGCTAACCCGGCCATAGCGCGTGTTTCAATACGTCATCACTTAATCGCATCTAGCGACGTTTTGTTCTGCGACCAGGGCAGAAGGTCTTGCCTCCGGTAGGCTCGTCCAGGACGGAGATGTCGCGTCAAATTGGTCTAGGGTGCTCGTCGGCGTCATCCCTGATCCCCTATTCACGGCGACCCCAGATCCAAGGTTAGCGCCAACGGGAGCCGCTCTGGGCATGAGAAACCATCTCTAATGATAGGGGGATCACGAGACTTCACTTCAGCTTTATGATGCGCTATTGCCGCGCAGTTCTATTCGTTCTCAATCCGTGAATTCATCCGAGCGACTCGTTTTTCCTCGAATTCCTTTGCCAACCTCATTCCATCCTTCATTTGTTGTTCTGACAGAGGCAAACTGTAGAGTTCATCGACGACGGATTTTGTGTGCTTGATCATGGTGGGCCTGTCAAAAGTTGTGATGTCGCCGTTCGCAATGACATAGATGGCGAGCCGGCGCGCATCGCCGTCAATCTCTCCCTTCGTTCTGAGGAAGCGCCGCACGAGCCAAAGCACAGCGTCAATGAGCTGTAGGCCGACGCGGTTATTTGACTGCGCGGATTCCAGATTGCAGTCAAACGTCAAGGCTCCGCGAACTACTGGCAGCGGATTGCACACATTGGACGTATCAAGTTGGAACTGCTTTGAGTGGTCGTGCATTAACTTCAAATGCTTCATGAACTGGTTCTGCTCGTCGTGAATAAACTTCACCACCCGTGTGCCGGTCTGCTCGTGGAGGGTATGCAGCATATCCACAATCAGTGTGATTGCTACTACGTTCGGTGCATGCAGTGGGTGGTATCCTCCCTCCATTAGTTGTTTTGGGTGTGCCATCCCCCACGTCAGAGCATCCCGCAACAGCTGTACGGTCCGGTCGTCATAGACTTTCTTCTTATGGAGCAACTCCAAGCGTTCGAGCGGGATCTTCATCATTTCGGAGAACGCCGCGCCGTCGTTTTGCTCGAATGCTTTCCACCATTGAACCAGGTCATCCTTTTCCAGTAGCTGGATTAGCTGAACCGCCAACGGCAGGCGGGTTGCCGGGGGTCCATACTGAAATAGGCTCATTGCCTGGTTCGTCCCGCTGTCGAGTACTGTGTCGGCAAACTTTGTCGCGGCGAAATGAACCTTGTCAATTTTTGTGAACAGAAACCTCGAACCAGTCTTCGCGAACAATCTGCCGAGCTTATCCCCGATCTTGTCGATGCCGGAGAGTCCCAACGCATTTCCGTGAAGTTCATGCTGGCCGAGCACCGCCAGGCATTCCGCTACCACCGGTGCGGCAATTGCCTCGAAGTTCGGCTGTGTGATGAGTGTTCCCGTCCAGAACTCCGGTTGATTGGGGTCGAAGAGATGGCTCCCGGAGTTCCCGCTTTCATCAGTGTAGGCGATGAGATCTTGGCCGAAGGTCTCTGGGGTCCGCAAGAGGGGAGTCTTTTCGGCAGTTCTGACGCTGCCGTGGCATTTCTTGTATTTCTTCCCTGACCCACAGGGACATGGAGCGTTCACTGGAAACTTCTTACTCATGACAATATGAAATGCCTATTGTCGCACTTTCGCGAGCTCTTCGGATCGTACCTTAATGCCACTCATCCTCCTCGGAACAGCGTTCAGAATGGCCGGAATCCTCACCACGGCTTATCAACTTCGCGGAGGGAGATGATCCCAGGGATTCAGGTCGTCGAGTCTGCATTCGTTTCTTTCGTTATCAAACCCTCGCATCACGGCGATCTCTGAAACTGCACGCTGCCCTTTAGTCCTACCGATGTGGACCAAAAGGTCCACTGCGCTTCCAATGTTTGCCATGATCGCCCGGTGCGGCAGCTCGATACCGCTCTGTAGGACGCAATCTGCAAAGCGGGTGACGGCTTGGCGAGCGGAATTCGCGTGAAGCGTACAGAGACTGCCTGCGTGTCCCGTATTCAATGCCTGGAGTAAATCAAACGCTTCTCCCCCACGCACTTCGCCCACGATGATTCTGTCCGGCCTGTGGCGCAGAGCCGCCTTCAGCAAGTCGCGGACGGTTACGGCTGACAATCCTGCCTGCTCGCGGCGAGTTTCAAATCGCACGAGATTGCTTTTGCGGATGTTCAACTCGGCGGTGTCTTCTATGAGGAGAATCCGTTCATCGTCTGAGATGGAATCGGCAAGGATATTTAGCAGCGTAGTCTTGCCACTACCTGTCCCTCCGCTGATGAGGATGTTTTGTCGATTGGTGACCTTCTCGCGGAGCAACTCGGCGGCGTCCGCTGCGAGCGTCCCGTTTTCTATGAGGTCCGCCATCGTGAAGTGTCTGGTGTTGAATTTGCGGATTGTGAGGGTGATTCCGTCAATACTGCAAGGTGGAAGCACTGCGGCCACGCGGCTCCCGTCTGGCAGGCGGGAATCCAAGATCGGCTTCTCTTCGGAGATATCATCCCCTAATCGGCGCGCAATGTTTCGCACGGCAGCGTTGAGCGCCTGCTCAGAAATGGTGATGCCTGGAACCTGGGTGAGCTGCCCACGCTTTTCAATGAAGATCTGCGATCCCGCGTTCACCATGATTTCGGAGATGTCCGGGTCCAGAATGAGGTGTTCTATCGGCCTCAGAAATGGAAGTATCGTTTCAAACTGCATGGCTTCCCTCACAACAGCCCACGGGCGATCTGGTCAAAATAGGAAACATTCGGGTCGAGGTAATACGGCTTCAAATAGCAGAGCGTGGCCTCCATTGGATTCAGACCGTCATACGGGAGTACGACTGCCTGAGCGTTGGCGAGTTCTGCGAGAAACTTCTGGCTGAATCTGTAATCGAGCCTCACGCTGTAGCTTTTGGAAGCGCTGATGCTGCCTCGATCTGAAACGGTCTTTCCCGTCAGTAGGCTCAGTTTTGAATCCTGCCCAGATTCGGAGATGTTGTAGGTCACGAACGGCCTGTCCTCACGGCCACACAATTCGCTAGCGAGTCTGGTTGAGAAATCGTCCGCAAGAGCCAGGAATATCTTTGTGCGGAAGGTTTGGAGAAGCGTCCTGTAGCTGTCGCCGGAGAGCGTTGACTTCAACGAACTGATGCTCTGTGTTGCGACAATGGGGATACATTTCGATTGCCGTGACAAACTGAAGAACTTTTCGTCGCCGATTGGATCACTCTCGCCGACTGTGGCAAAACTCTGGTATTCATCACACATCAAGAAGACTTGCCGGAAATACCTTTCCCGATCGCGTTCCATCTCCGGTATTCGGCCCAGAACTGCCCGCTGAAAATCCAACTTGAGCATCGTTCCGAGAATTCTGGCGAGACTGGCGTTCAAGGAAATCGGGAAGTTGAGGGCGCATATCTTTCCGTGCTCGATCAGCCAATTGAATGACGGAAAGGGCTTCCCATAGGGGAAGGACCCGTTCTCATCGGGCACATTGACTGCTGGATCGTAGGTTTGCTTGGGCGGGCAGAAAATCCGCTTCACTGCCGGATTGATGTCGAAGAGTGAGAGGAAAATAGAAACGCCTTCGACAATCGAGCTGCGTAGCTTTTTTTCCAACCCCATCCAGTCGTCGAAATACCAGCGCTTTACAGCTTCCAATTGCTGCCGCTTGATGTCGTCCAGGCCAGACGAAGCCTCGATGGTGAATCTCTGGTATTCGAGAGCAGTTCCTTGCTTGCTGAGGAGTTCTTCCAATCTGGCCGATGCCGGAGCCTTGTACACCCCTTTGGGGTCGTCATATGCGAAGGCGATTTCTGCAAACGTGTTGGCGAACTTTTCGTTTCCATATACCTCGGGGGTTACGCAGACGTACTCGCGAGTCTCGAATCTGGCTTTGCCCTCCTCAATTCGTTTTTCAAGCTTCGGGGGTGAGATCGCGCACTCGTAAACATCAAAGAACGTCACGTAATCGTAGAGCACCTTATGCAGCAGAATGATGTGCTGAAGCATATTGGTATAGGCCTGTTGCCAGAATGGCTCTTTGCCATGTCCGTACAAATTGTTTAGCAGCGAAGCGACGCTATAGGCCAAAGCTGATGAATCCAGGTCGTTATGCAGAGGGTTGTAGCGGTAGTCAGAATTCAAGGCGATTTCCACGTAGTCGTCCTCGCGGTCATGCTGTCGGGCAATCTCCCGAATCTGGTGGCAGAAATCTCCTTTGACCTCCAGCACGAGCCCGCCAATCCGTTTGGCCGGCTCATTAGCGTTGAACGCGATGAGCTGCTCGGCAAATGGACGCATACAGCATGTTGTTTTTCCCGTTCCAACTGCCCCGAACACTCCGATGCCAGTAAACAATCCTTTTTCTGGAATCGTCAGCCATTGCGGGTCGCTGGCGTGAGTAACTCTTGTCGGGTGATGAATCTCTCCGATGACGAGGAACAGATCGTCCCTGAGTTTTGGATCGGGATATGGCGGAAGCGAGTGCCGCTTCTGTTTCCGCTTCCGAGCAAAGCTCAACACATAGATCCCTGAGAAAGCGGCGGAGTAAATGAAGAACGGCGTAGTAAACAAGAACAGCGTGTAGCTCCCGGCGAGAACCGAGTAAACGAGCGGGTCTCTGAGGGCCACGTATTGCAGGTAGAGGTTGCCCTGGGGAAATGGGTACATAGTGAAGAGCATCAATCCGGTCATGCCGGCAAGAACCAAGCTCACAAACGTCCGCGAATTGGCGATTCTCTCCAGCATGGCAACTCACCTTTTCGAGGCACTCGTTGGAAGACTCTTGTCTGACGATTGAGTAATCCCGTTGTGATTCTGGTCTGTCGGGACGCGCCTGCGTGGACCGCGGCGTGGTTGCGAATCATTCTTGTGAAGGTCGTACCACGGTTTGAATTCGCCGTCGCTTTGGAACAAGAATTTCAGCGCGCCAGAAACTACTTGGTCATTCGTAGCGCCACTGAACCGGCAATAGGCCCGCAATGTCTCCTGCAAGTCGTTTTCGATTGCAGCTTTGATCTGAGTTCTTGATTGCTTTTTCTCGACCTGAATAATTGGCATCTCATCCTCCTCTTCATTTCACTGGCGGTACTGCGGGGAGCGACCTCCGAAGCCGGTCACGGACACGCCGCGTTAGGCGGCGGGTGGGGTCGCTCCCCGCAGTACCGTTGCACTTGACCTCGTATCTGTTTTCGCAGCCATGTTTGGAATCTCCATTGTTTTAAGCTCCTTACGCACTGCGCTCCTGTCCCGGAGGTTGGGCGGATGATTGGGCGGCTCCTTCGACCGCAGATGGGCCTAGCCGCCCAAGGTTCGGCGCTACGAGGAATGTTTCAAAATGCTCGCCAGGACTACCGATCTCGGCCTCACAGTCGATCTCCGGCAGCTTTCCTGTTTGTTTCCAATTCTGGTACTGCCTCTCGTATTTGGCATCGGAGTACCGTTTGAGCCCGCGTTGCCACTCAATTACCTCTCGGTGGGCGAGTTCTTTGAAGCGCTTTTCTTCGGCCATCTTCCGCAGCCTGAAAAACGTTGCAAGGTGTCTTTTTTCCCGGTGGCGCTCGGTTCCTGACAAAGCCTGAGTAAATACCTCTCTCGCGGATGAAAAGCTCGTTGTGGAGGTCGAGACGAAGATCAATTTGAAACTGCCGCTCAAAGCATCAAACAAAGCCCGATACCTCTGGATGAAGGAAGCAAAGGTTTGTAAAGAACGAATGTCGTCCTCGATGTAAGTGAAATTCGTAAGCGATGCCGATGCGTCCCCTGAGATAAATATTGGGAACTTCTCAACGAAGTAGCGGCGCGTTTCTGCCCCCGTCTGTCCGCGAAAGAGTTTCGCGGGCAAGGCATCTGGCCTGACATGTTTCGCCTCGGCGAAATAGGAAACTTTGTCGGTCTCTTCTTCGAGGAATTGGCAGTCGAGATGTGACAGCACAAAGTCCAAGCCGAGGACTCTAACGGCTGCTTTCTCCAATAGTCCGTAGCGCCCCGGCTTGCGGTGGCGAGAATTCTCGTTCCCGAGTGCGGCATAGACCATGCGTGAGAACAGGTGGTAAATCTTCTGGGTGCCGCGCTCGGGTAGGTGTTCCCTCACGTGCTGTTTCTGGATGGCTTTCTTGAGGAAATATGTGGCCGGACCTCGGCCAGCAACATCCACAAACTGCATGAACTGCCGCTGAAGAAAGAACCCCGAGTGCACAGCCACGATGTATAGAAACTCCGCTTCTCGCGGCGTGTACCCAAATTGCGTTAGGGCTGCGATGGCCTCTGGATGAATTTTCATAGCGACATCACCTCACCGATCAAGTCCTCACCGCGTTCGGCTGACCTTCCGCGATAGTCCTGGTTGTAAAGCTTGAATCCCGCTGCGGCCTTGGCTGCGATCTGACGGGCCTTGTAATGTCCGGTCACACATTCAAGGTCCACCTTGCATTGCTCCTGATCTCTGGACTCGAATTCGATGCGAACATCCGGGAACTGAATCTTGCCTTCAACGATCTTTAGTCCGTGCGCCTCGGCAATTTCCTGACGTAGCCGCTCGCGCTCTGCCGGCGGAATGGTCTGGATTGTCGCGAGGTGGCGATTGACCTGCTTTTTTAACTCGAAGTCGAGCACGACTCGTTTCGGTGTGCCGCCCCCCTTTGAGATTTTGTTGGCCTCTTTTTGATACACGTCATAGATAGCAGCATCGTGGCGGAGTTCCCGTTTCTTCACAATTCCCGAGTAGACGGCTTGGTCTCGTTTGGAGAGGGCCGACTGCGTAAGTTCCTTCCCGGCTCTTGTCAAAGAGATGTATTCGCCATTTGCCCTCGAACCGGAGTGGACGGTAAGAAGGCGTTGCTCACGAAGACTTCGTAGGTCTTTGCGGAAGCGTTCATCCTTGTTGTCGTAAAGATGTTTCCGCAGAGAGTTCGCGGTGATTGTTCTGAAGCCTCCCAGGTCCTGAAGCATTCTTGACTGGTCGGAGTTCAACCGATACCTTTGGCCGCGACTTTGGTAGATGCTTTTGGAGTCGTGCTCTCGGTTCTCGTGAGAAATCTGGCGTGGGGACTGGTCGGTAGATGTGGCCCGGTCTTGACTGGGTCTTAGGGAATCGTCATTCAGGGAGCGGCCCATCTCTACTCCTCGGACCGCTCGCGAATCTCAGTTGAGAGGTCGTCCTCTCCGATCCTGAGCTGCTTGTCCACGTACACGAGCTTCTGGCCGGTGTGCTTGAGAAAGAACCGTCTGGCGAGCAGGAAGAACGCGGCGAACAAATTGGCAAAAAGCAAGACGGCATAAAGGCCAATCGCCCATCCGTAGTCACGAAAGATAACCTGACGGTAAGGAATCAGGAATTTCAGCCGATCCATCAGCAGGAATGCAAACGCCATGAAAAGCGTCAGGGCCAAAAGGAGTGCGTTGCCGATCATTGAGTACCTCTGCGCACTCAGACGCAGGAACTTAGTGTTTCGACTCGGGCTTGTTGAAAGGAGACAACACTATTGAAATTGTTTGATTGTTTCCGAATTGCGGTTATCCGACAACAATCGGGAGAAGCTGCTGTAGGAGGTTGGACGCACGAGCTGAGCCTTAGTGTCCTTCACCAGGTGATCTCCACTGCAGTGTGCGCCAATGTTAACGTGCTTTGCATGCACAATGGCGCGTTTTGCATAGCGCGGGGCCCCCTGGGGCGTCTAAAATTCAAGTGCATGTTCGAAGCAAGGGCTTATTCAACTGCGAGTGCTGTTTCGCCGTTGGTCTTTACCAAGGTCCCACGACGCGAAAGCATCGTTGATTTCTGCGGCAAGCACAACATCCCCGCTGACGTCGAGATTATCCCCATTCAGAAGGTCAATGAGGCTTGCGAGCGGTTGTTGAAGTCGGATGTGAAGTACCGCTTCTCGATCGACATGGCGTCGTTGAACAATTGGGTAAGAAGATGAGCAAGCACCTTCGTTTCTCTGGAAGCAACTTCACGAAGATGGAAGAGCTTGGGCTTTCTGCGTCAACTGTGCTGCGCAGAGCGGGACTTCCACAGGCCCTTCGCGATCAGCCACTCTCTCTTCTGAAGACTGACGAGTATTTCGCACTATGGCGAGCCATTGGGGAAGTCACCCCAAATCCGGCGATCGGTCTCCAGCTCGGAACTGAGAATAGGACTGAACGGTTCCACCCGATCGGTCTTGCTTCCCTCTCTTCAGAGAACTTCGGTGATGGCATCGACCGGATGGCCCGCTATAAGCAACTCACTTGCCCGGAGGAGATCCTGCAAAAGAAGGGTGATGTGGAGTGGAGCATCCAATTCCACTGGCTTCTTGCAAAAGAGGTCGAACCACCAGTACTGATCGAATGTGCCTTTGCCTGGGTGCTCTCAATCGCCCGGCACGGCACGGGTAGTCGCCTCTCCCCCCTTCGTGTCGAGTTCATTCAACCACGCAAGCATGTGAAGACCATCGAGCGCCACTTCGGATGTCCCGTGGTCTTCGGTGCTCCCCGGAACGCAATCATCTTCCGTGCGTCGGATGCGATGAAGCCCTTCGTTACGCGCAATGCCGAACTTCTCGGTATGCTCGCGCCGCAGTTCGAACAAGAACTGAAGCAAGCCGATCTGAACGAGAGCTTCCTGGATCGCGTCCGAATAGCGATTCAAGAAAAGCTCACAGGCAAGCGACCCACCATCGACGATATTGCCGATGCTCTGCATATGAGCCCACGCACACTGCAGCGGCGATTGCAGGACGAAGGCTGTAGCTTCCAGCGCGTCCTGGAAGATGCCCGGCATCATTTAGCACGCAACTATCTGGTTAATCCAATCCTCGAACTGAATGAAGCTGCATACTTACTCGGGTACGAAGACGCTAATTCGTTCGTGCGAGCCTTCCGGATGTGGGAAGGCATTCCGCCAGCCCGTTGGCGCGAACAGCGGTTGAAGGTAGCCTCATGAGCGGAACGAGACCTTACATCATTTGCCACATGGCTTCGACAATCGATGGGAAGATCGACGGCTCTGCGCTGCGGGACATCATGCGTCACGGCGAATACGAGGCGCTGCATGCAAAGCTAGGCGGGACTGCATGGATCTGCGGGCGCACGACCATGCAGCAGCACTTCGCAGAAGCCGAGCCATTCGTTTCCAGAACCAACACGCCTGCCGGCCCTCAGCCGGTGCATATCGCCCGCCGCGCAGACTCGTACGCGATCTCTGTCGATACCGTTGGTAAGCTTCGGTGGTCTCGCATGGAAATTGACGGCGATCACCTCATTTGTGTACTGAGCGAGCAAGCTCCGACTGATTACCTGGCAATACTTCGCGAGATGAACATTTCCTACGTGGTTGCAGGCAACTCTTCTGTCGATCTCTTAAGAGCAGTTCAGTTGCTGCGAGAACATTTCGGCATAGGCACGCTGTTACTGGAAGGCGGAGGTCACATCAACGGCGCTTTTCTCCAAGCTGAGCTGGTGGATGAAGTCAGCTTGCTGCTGCTCCCTGGTTTAGACGGTCGTCACGAAATTCCTGCAGTGTTCGACGGCGTCACCGACTCGAACCACAAAGCGGTGCCTCTCAATCTCAAATCCGTCGAACAACGCGAAGCTGGTGCTCTGTGGGTCCGTTACGACGTTCCTAGAAGCTAAGCTACGCCAGGTTGCGCCACCCAAATAAAAGCGATCTCGATTGGCGTCTTCTGCATGCACTTTGGCGGCCTGTGCATATCACAGGAGCCGTCAGAAGCTTAAGGTAATCATCAGGGCGAACCGAAAAACGAACACGTTTTTCTAAATGGGCAGAGCGCGCAAGTTGTGGTTCTGAAATTCTCGGATCCCCATGATTGCCCTCATCTTTCAACCGGCATCGAAGTAGCGAAGCAAGTGGGTACCAGAAGGCTTCACCGGATACAGAAGGAGTTCTTATGAAGAAGCACAAACTTGGAAAAGGTAACTTGGAGGTCGCGGCTCTCGGCTTCGGCTGCATGGGAATGAGCTTCGGCTACGGTCCCGAGACCGACAAGCAGCAATCGATCTCTGTGATCCGTGCGGCATTCGAACGCGGCGTCAGGCTCTTCGACACCGCCGAAGCCTAGGGGTAAACAAACCATGCAAAAGGAGAATCTATGAAATATACCAAATTAGGAAATACGGGCATCGACGTTTCAAAGATCTGTCTTGGCATGATGAGCTTTGGCAAGCCAGGAAAGGAACACGGACTTTTCCCCTGGGCTCGTGATTTCGAAGAAGCAAAACCCATCTTTAAAAAAGCGATTGATTTCGGCATTAACTATTTTGACACGGCAAACGTCTATCAACTCGGCACCAGCGAAGAGGTGACGGGCAAGCTGATTCGAGAGTTCAGTCTAAATCGAGATGAGATTGTTGTTGCGACGAAAGTTCGAATGGAGATGCGCCCCGGAAAGCCAAATGGCGGCGGTCTTTCGCGTAAAGAAATTCTCAGCGAGATCGACAAAAGCCTGAAACGGTTGGGCGTGGACTACGTCGATCTCTACACCATCCATCGACTTGACCCCTTGACTCCCAAGGAAGAAATCATGGAAGCACTTCACGACGTCGTGAAGGCCGGAAAGGTGCGATACCTGGGTGCCTCGACCATGTATGCGTGGGAGTTTGAACGTTTGCAGAATATCGCGGAAACAAATGGCTGGACGAAATTCGTATCGATGCAAAATCACTACAACCTGATCTATCGCGAAGAGGAACGGGAGATGATTCCACTATGCCGGGAACGAAAAATAGCCCTGACTCCGTGGAGTCCGCTTGCCGGTGGTCGCTTGGCTCATCCGTGGGGAACAGTTACCCCGCGTGTAAAGATCGACGAAGTTTCTAAGTGGGTTTGGGATGGCACCAATGACCTTGATAAAGTCGTCATTAACAATGTAGAAAAAATGGCACTGGCGCGCGGCATTTCGATGGCTCAGATGTCACTTGCGTGGATGCTAAGTAAGCCGTACGTGACTTCTCCCATTGTGGGAACTACGGCAGTCTCGCATGTTGAAGAAGCGGTCACGGCATTAGAGATTCGTCTTTCTGATGAAGAAGTGCAGGCTCTTGAGAAGCCGTACGTCACCCATCCGGTCTTGGGGATGATGTAAGCGTCCACGACAAGAAGGAATCTGGTCCAGTGGAAAGGCCGCCCGGAACTATGGTTGGTAGAGGTATCGAATGCAATGTAACAGTTCTAATCGGAATTCAACTCACAACATAAAGAGTGATCTATGCAAAAACGTAAATTAGGAAGAGCCGGTCCTGAAGTTTCTGCTTTGGGGTTTGGTTGCATGGGCATGAGCACGAACTATGGCCCGACCGACGACAAACAGAAGATGATCGGCGTTCTTCGAGCTGCAGTCGATCGCGGAGTCACGTTCTTCGACACGGCCGAAGTGTATGGCCCTTTCACTAACGAGGAGCTCGTCGGCGAAGCACTGCAGCCGGTTCGCGACCGCGTGATAATCGCGACGAAATTCGGCTTCGACATCGATCCGAAGACAGGGGAGCGCTCCGGGAGGTTCGACAGCCGACCGGAGCATATCCGGAAAGTGACCGAGGCTTCGCTCAAGCGCCTGCGAACCGATCACATCGACCTGCTCTACCAGCACCGCGTTGATCCGAACGTGCCGATCGAGGACGTGGCCGGGACCGTTAAGGATCTGATCTCCCAAGGCAAGGTCAGATACTTTGGTCTCTCCGAAGCCTCGGCGCAGACGTTGCGGCGGGCGCACGCCGTTCTGCCGGTGGCCGCCATGCAGAGCGAATATTCGTTGTGGACGCGGGACCCGGAGGCCGAGGTGCTGCCTACGTGCGAAGAGCTTGGCGTTGGCTTCGTCCCCTGGAGTCCGCTCGGGCAAGGGTTTCTGACCGGAACCGTGAAGAGCGAAACTACGTTCGACAAGTCTGACGTCCGCAGTTGGTTCCCCCGCTTCACAGCGGAGGCAATGAAGGCCAACCAGCCGCTGATCGATCTGCTCGGAGTCATTGCGCGTCGCAAGAAGGCGACCCCTGCACAGATCGCCATCGCGTGGCTGCTGGCCCAGAACCCCTTCATCGTGCCAATCCCTGGCACGCGAAAGCTGGCGCGCTTGCTGGAAAATATTGGCGCAGTTGATATCGAGCTTACGCCCGAGGATCTTCACGAGATCGATGCGGCCGCCGCGAATTTCGTCGTGCAAGGAGCGCGGGGAACCGGCCGCGAAGTCTATGGTTGAGCCACTTCGACCCGCAGCACCATTAAGAGGAGGCATTGCAGAGATGAACAGGAACATGGAGGGAAAAGTCGCTCTCGTCACCGGGGCAAGCGGCGGAATCTGGTTGGCGACCGCGCGAAAGTTCGCGAAGGCGGGTGCGAGCATTGCACTCTGCGCACGGCGCACGGAAGTGATCAACAAAGAGGTGACGCAGTTGATCGCTGAAGGTTTCAAAGCGCTCGCGGTTTCCGCTGACGTGACCCATGCGAGCCAGGCGAGCGCGATGGTTGCGCGCACGGTCGAGCACTTCGGTCGACTCGACTACGCCGTTAATAACGCCGGTGTGATCAACGAGCGTGTCGCGACTCACGAGCATTCCGAGCAGGAATGGGATCGGGTGATCTCGATTAACTTGACCGCCGTCTGGCTCTGCATGAAGTACGAACTCGCTCAGATGGTGCGGCAGGGTTTCGGAGCGATAGTGAACATATCCTCTGTTGCCGGCTTGCGCGCGACACCTCGTCTTGCGGCCTACACCGCGAGCAAGCATGGTGTCGTGGGTCTCAGCAAGGGCGCCGGCGTCGAATACGCATCCCAAGGCATCCGCGTCAATGCTATCTGCCCCGGCTGGGTCGAAACACCCATGACCGCTGACTATGGCAGCAACCCCGAACACCGCCAGCAGATGGTCGCATCCGCGCCGATCGGTCGTACTGCACAACCCGACGAAATCGCCGAGGCTGTGGTGTGGCTCTGCTCCGATGCTGCTAGTTTCATCACGGCCGACGCCATCGCAGTTGATGGCGGCACGACCGCCTGACAAAGACTGCCAACGCAAACATCGCAGGACGGCGCTGTTTTTTCGCGGCTGCTCCTAGCAGGAGATTTGACATGCAAAAGCGCACACTAGGACGAAGTGATTTAGAAGTTTCTGCTCTTGGATATGGCTGTATGGGCCTCACCGGAATGTACGGCCTGCCGCTTCCCCGTGAGGAGGGCATTCGCATAATTCGCTCGGCGCACGAACGAGGCGTCACTTTTTTCGACACCGCCGAAGCGTATGGGCCGTTTGCAAACGAAGAGCTTGTCGGAGAGGCTCTCGCGCCAGTCCGCGATCAGGTGGTAGTCGCAACGAAGTTCGGGTGGGACATTGACCAGAAAACCGGGGAACGCAGAGGCGGTCTTAACAGTCGGCCCGAGCACATCCGACTGGTAGTGGAAGCAATGCTTCGGCGCTTAAAGGTCGAAACCATCGACCTGTTGTACCAGCACCGTGTCGATCCGGATGTCCCGATCGAAGATGTCGCGGGCACGGTGAAGGAACTGATCGCGCAGGGGAAGGTGAAGCACTACGGCCTCTCGGAGGCGAGCGCGACCACGATTCGACGCGCACATTCAGTTCAGCCGGTAACGGCCGTTCAGAGCGAGTACTCGTTATGGACGCGCGATGTCGAGCACAACGGGGTGCTCGCTATCTGCGAGGAGTTGGGCATCGGCTTCGTTCCATGGAGTCCGCTTGGTGCCGGGTTCCTGACCGGAAAGATCGATGCGTCAACGACGTTCGATCCGGCGGACTCGCGGAACGCCTCTCCACGCTTTGCAGCAGATGCTCGCTCCGCTAACGTGGCCGTCGTTGACCTGCTGAAGAGAGTCGGCGAGCGGAAGCGCGCGACACCGGCGCAGATCGCACTCGCTTGGCTGCTCGCGCAAAAGCCGTGGATCGTCCCGATTCCGGGCACTACGAAATTGCACCGCCTGGAAGAAAACATCGGCGCGGCGGAGGTCGAACTGACCTCAGACGATCTTCGCGAAATTGATGAAGCGGCGTCGAGAATTGAAGTCAAGGGCGCACGACTTCCTGAGGCAGTGCTGAAGTTTTCGAATCGTTGAATCGGGACGAATGCGCGGTTAACCAAAAGATCTTCACGTTATAGGAGTTTCGAATGCAAAAACGCAAACTTGGAAAGAGCAGCTTGGAAGTCTCGGCCATTGGCCTCGGCTGTATGGGCATGAGCTTCGGCTATGGACCGGCAGTAAATAAGCAGGAGGGCATTTCGTTGATTCGTGCCGCGGTAGAACGCGGCGTAACATTCTTCGACACTGCCGAGGTTTATGGACCTTTCGCAAACGAGGAACTGGTGGGTGAGGCGCTATTACCGTTTCGCGACCAGGTGGTGATCGCCACGAAGTTCGGCTTCAACATCGTCGAGGGTAAACAGTCTGGGCTTAATAGTCGGCCAGAACACATCAAAGAAGTCGCCGAAGCATCTCTGCGACGTCTCAACACTGATCGGATCGATCTCTTCTACCAGCACCGGGTAGACCCCGACGTTCCAATGGAAGATGTCGCGGGTGCGGTGAAGGAACTGATTCACCAAGGTAAGGTTAAACACTTCGGCCTGTCTGAAGCAGGCGTCGAATCGATTCGTCGCGCGCACGCGGTGCAGCCCGTCACCGCCCTGCAGAGCGAATATTCCTTGTTCTGGAGAGAACCTGAGCAGGAAGTAATTCCCGCGCTCGAAGAGCTCGGCATCGGTTTCGTGCCCTTCAGTCCGCTTGGAAAGGGCTTCCTCACCGGCGCGATCAGCAAGGATACCCAGTTCGACAAGAACGACTTTCGTAACGTCGTTCCTCGTTTCTCGCCAGAGAATCGGGAAGCGAATCAAGCGTTAGTAGATCTCATTGGGGAGTTTGCAAACCAAAAGAAAGCATCGCCAGCCCAGATCGCGCTCGCTTGGCTGCTTGCCCAGAAGCCTTGGATTGTCCCGATCCCCGGCACGACGAAGTTGCACCGGCTTGAGGAAAATATCGGTGCGGCGATCGTCACCCTGACGGATGCTGATGTTCGGCAGTTGGATGAGGCGACGTCGAAGCTCGAATTACGAGGCGCTCGGTACCCTGAACATCTTCAGAAACTGGTGGGCCGCTAATCGACTACAGGGAGAATCAGAGCAGAAAGGAAAGACAATGAAAGGAACTGTTCTTTACGGTGCGCGGGACGTTCGCTTCGAAGAGCGTCCCGAACCAAAGATCCTCAAGCGTACAGACGCCGTTATTCGCCTCGCTGTTAGCTGCGTGTGCGGCTCTGACTTGTGGCCCTATCGAGGCATTCAGCCCGTCGCTGGGCCCCAGGCGATGGGACATGAGTATTGCGGCTACGTCGAGGAAGTAGGCAGCGCGGTGAAGACGGTGAAGCCCGGCCAATTTGTCATCGGATCGTTCTGTATCTCCGACAATACCTGTCCAAACTGTCGCGCCGGATACCAGTCCGGATGCCAGCAGCTCGAATTCATGACGGGAGCGCAAGCGCCGTATGCTCGAGTACCGCTCGCCGACGGCACGCTCATCGCCACGCGTGAAAAACCAACGGATGATCTCCTTCCGAGCCTTCTTGCCGTGTCTGATGTGCTCGGAACAGGCTGGTTTGCGGCAGATGCAGCGAATGTAAAGTCCGGCTCGACCGTCGTGGTCGTTGGAGATGGTGCCGTCGGTCTGCTCGGCGTCCTTTCGGCAAAGCAGATGGGAGCCGAGCGCATCATCGCCATGAGCCGCCACGCGTCGCGGCAGAAGCTGGCGAAGGAGTTCGGAGCCACCGATATCGTCACGGAACGCGGAGATGACGGCGTAGCTCGCATCAAGGAAATGTCCAAAGGCATCGGCGCGGACTGTGTACTCGAATGCGTTGGCACCTTGGAATCGATGATGCAGGCGATCCGGTCCACCCGGCCGGGTGGTTCCATCGGCTACGTCGGCGTTCCCCATGACGCGCACCTCGACCTCCAACAGGTGTTCTTCACACTCGTCCGTTTCCACGGCGGCCCTGCTCCCGTGCGGCGTTACTTGCCAGACTTGATCAAACTCGTTCTCGAAGGAAAGATCAACCCCGGAAAAGTATTCGACCTCACGCTGCCTCTCGACCAGGTAGCAGAGGGATACCGAGCCATGGACGAGCGGCGCGCGATCAAGGCGCTGCTGCGCCCGTAGGCAGGGAAAAGGAAAACGATGATGGCTCCAAGCGAACGAGCGGTTAAGAACCACGAACAGCTATTTCCGAATCATGTTTCGACGCTGGCCGTTACGGACCCCGAGCTAATCGAGACGTTCGACAACTTTGCGTTTGATGAGGTACTTCGCGAGAGCAAGCTGGACATCAAAACGCGACTGATGGTCCAGCTTGCGGCAATCATCGCATGCCAAGCATTGACGGAGTACAAAGCAATGGCTGGAGCCGCGCTGAACATCGGCGTCACTCCAGTTGAAATCAAGGAGATCGTGTATCAGGCGGTTCCGTACGTAGGTATCGCTAAAGTGATCGACTTTCTGCACGCAACCAATGACCTGCTGCGGGAGCGAGGTGTCGAGCTACCGCTGCCGCCTCAGTCCACGACCACGCCCGAGAATCGTATGGAGAAAGGCCTCGCGGTCCAGAAGCAGATCATCGGCAGCGACGTTGTCGAGAAGTTGTACGCGAAGTCGGCTCAGGATCAGATGCACATCCAGCGCTTCCTCTCGGCCAACTGCTTCGGCGACAACTACACACGCGTTGGGCTCGACATCCGCACTCGCGAATTGCTCACCCTCAGCATGCTGGTTGCCCTAGGTGGATGTGACCCACAGGTTAAGGGACATGTCGGCGCGAACCTGCGTGTCGGCAATGACCGAGCTCGACAGATCGATGTTGTGACGCAGTTACTACCGTTCATCGGGTATCCGCGGACGTTGAACGGTCTCAGTGCGATTAACGAAGTGGCTCCCGCGGCCGAGCAAAAGGAGACGCGATGAACGTACTGGTAATCGGCGCAACCGGCAGTATCGGAAACCTCGTCGTTGAAGAAGCCCTTCGGCAGAAACACAGAGTCCGCGCGCTTGTCCGCAACTCATCCAAAGCGCGACAGTTCCCTCGTGAAGCCGACACTGTGATCGGCGATCTCACGCGCCCGGAGACGCTTGCAGCCGCAGTGGACGGTGTTGATGCGATTGTCTTCACGCATGGTTCGAATGGCGGAAGCAAGGCAGCTTCTGAATCGGTAGACTACGGCGGTGTTCGCAATGTTCTCGCCGCACTCGGGACACGGAAGGTGCGAATTGCGCTCATGACTTCGATTGGAGTCACGAATCGTGAAAGCTCCTACAACCGCTCCGCGGAGGTGCATGACTGGAAGCGACGGTCGGAACGGCTGGTGCGCGCCAGCGGCATGTCGTACACGATCGTACGACCGGGGTGGTTCGACTACAACGCCGCCGCCGAGCATAGACTCGTGCTCCTACAAGGCGATAAACGGCATTCGGGCACGCCAAAAGATGGAGCCATTGCCCGCCGGCAGCTTGCCGAAGTGCTGGTGCGTAGCCTGAGCTCGGATGCGGCGGTGCGCAAGACCTTCGAACTCGTCTCGACAAAAGGTGCGTCGCAAGAGGATTTCGACGCCCTGTTCGGCAGTTTAGAACCTGATCCCCCGGGCGCGCTCAACGGCGTGCATGACATGGCAAACATGCCGCTGGAGGAAGAACCCAAGCGAGTACGGGACGATTTGGAAGCGATGCAGACGCAGTCATCCGACGCAGCTTAAGGCAGCGCAGAGCCCAGTCTCACCATCAACGCAAGACGAAAGGGAAGAAAGTTATGGAAGTGATCATTGTCATTGGAGCCGGCCAGATCGGTCAGGCCATCGCGCGTCGCGTTGCTGTCGGTAAGCACGTCATCTTGGCAGACATGCGCCCGGAAAACGCGAAGGCAGCAGCCGATGTAATGTCAAATGCCGGCTACGACGTGAGCGTTGCGACCGTGGACGTGTCGTCTCGCGATGCAGTGCGAGCGCTCGTTGCAAACGCCACCGGTCGCGGTGACATCACTGGGCTGATCCATGCTGCTGGGGTATCGCCGAGCCAGGCTTCCGTCGCAACCATCCTCAAAGTGGATCTGTACGGCACTGCGCTCATGCTGGAAGAGATTGGCAATGTCATTGCTCGCGGTGGATCTGGCGTCGTGATCGCATCGCAGTCTGGGCATCGACTTCCGCCGCTCACCGTCGAACAGAATAAAGCGCTGGCTACAACACCCGTAGAGGAGTTGCTCAAGCTACCTTTCCTTCAGCTCGACAAAGTGACGGACTCTCTTCACGCCTACCAACTCTCGAAGCGCGGCAACTCGCTGCGCGTAATGGCCGAGGCGGTTCGTTGGGGAAAGCGCGGTGCGCGGATCAACACAATCAGTCCCGGAATTATAATTACCCCGCTCGCAAAGGACGAACTTACTGGGCCGCGCGGCGCTGGCTATCGGCGAATGATCGAGCTGGCTCCTGCCAAACGTGCCGGCACTCCAGACGAGGTCGGAACGGTAGGTGCGCTTCTCATGGGCCCTGATGGCGGGTTCATCACAGGCAGCGACTTTCTGATGGATGGCGGGGTGACAGCTTCCTATTGGTTTGGCGAACTCGCACCACAGCAGTAGATAGGAGAACGAAATGGAGATTACGCGAGTAGGTTCTCAGCCATCGGGGAAAGGCCCCTCCGATTGGTTCACCGGCACCGTCCGAATTGACTCGATGTTTCAACGAAAAGAACCAGCACGAATAGGAGGAGCGGAGGTGACTTTTGAGCCTGGTGCTCGCACTGCCTGGCACACGCATCCACTCGGTCAGACGTTGATCGTCACGTCAGGTTGCGGATGGGTGCAGCGCGAAGGTGGACCGGTTGAGGAGATTCGTCCAGGAGATGTCGTCTGGTTCGAGCCGGGGGAAAGACATTGGCACGGTGCAACCCCGTCAACTGCAATGACGCACATCGCCATTGCTGAGGCGCTCAATGGTAAATCCGTGGAGTGGATGGAGAAAGTCAGCGATCAGCAGTATCAGCGCGCTAATACATGACTCAACTCGAGACCATCATTGTCCTGGTCGTGGCCGCTGTGATCCTGTCGGCATTAGCTCGTCGGATTGGCGCTCCATATCCTGTATTTTTGGCTGTGGGCGGGGCACTCCTCGCGTTTGTGCCTGGCACTCCCTCGTTCGCAATACCCCCTGACCTGGCACTCGCACTATTCCTGGCACCCGTGCTTCTCGATGCTGCGTACGATTCATCGCTTCGAGATCTAAGGGACAACTGGATCCCCGTCACGAGCTTAGTCGTCTTTGCCGTCGGAATAACGACCGCCGTCGTCGCAATCGCCGTGCGCCTCTTGTTGCCTGAGATTTCGTGGTCGGCTGCAGTTACGCTCGGGGCAGTAGTCGCTCCCCCCGACGCTGCTGCGGCAACAGCCGTCCTCAGACCGCTCCGTGTGCCCCATCGGATCTTGACGGTTCTCGAGGGCGAAAGCTTGCTGAACGACGCGAGCTCACTGCTGATTTATAGAGTTGCTGTTGCAGCTGTCGCGGTGCACAGCTTCTCAATTCACACCCTTGCGCCGACCTTCTTCGTCGCAGTAGTAGCCAGTGTTGTCGTTGGGCCAGCCTTGGGATGGATTTTCGTCCGGCTATTTCACAGAGTGAAACACATTCCGAGCGCAATCGTTCTCCAATTTGTCACTGTCTTCGGGGTTTGGATTCTTGCCGATCGTGTAGGGCTCTCAGGCGTGTTGACGATGGTGTGTTTCGCCATCACGATTGCCCAATCCGCGCCTCAGCGAATTCCCGCCAGAATTCGCATACCAACCAACGCAGTATGGGAAACAGCTGTGTTCGTGCTGAACATCCTGGCATTCATCTTTATCGGGCTTCAGATTCGCCCCATTCTCGAACACTTGGATGCGAGCAATCGAGATCGATATTTTGTCATTGCGACTGTAGTCCTCGCGGTCGTCATCGCCGTGCGTTTGGTTTGGACGATGTTTTTCAACGCCGTGGTCAGGTGGCGAGATAGAACGCGTGGATTCCATCCTCCACGGCCAATGTTGCAAGCGTCCGTTGGCAGCGGATTAGTGGTCTCATGGGCAGGCATGCGCGGCATCGTTACTCTCGCTGCAGCCCTGGCCCTTCCTCCCGCCTTTCCGTATCGCGGTCTGATCATTCTAACGGCGTTTTGGGTTGTGCTTGGCACTTTGGCGATCCAAGGTCTGACTCTCAAGCCCCTGTTGCGGGCACTTGATCTACACGATGATGATCCCGTTGGCCGGGAAGTGCTTGCAGCTCGCGACTGCGCATTGCGCGCAGCGCTTGCAACCTTGGACGGTGTTTCATCGCCTGTTGCGGAAGCGCTTCGGGAAGAGTTCAAAGTCCGCGTAGCGACAAAAGAAGATGAAGAAGGCAGTGATCGCCGTTCTGAACACTCTTTACGGCAACGCGCGGCGCTTGATGCAGCACGTCAGGCGATTTTCGCGATGCGGGCAAATGACGAAATCGGCGATAGCGCTTTTCATCAGATCGAAGAAGAACTTGACTGGCACCAAATGACCTTGGATAACCAGTCGGAGTAAGTCGCGCTATGCACGACTACTCACGCTCAATTCTCAAAGAGCTTCTACTACAATCAAGATTCGGCAACCGCATCCAACATGGGTGCAAATACTCTCCATGTCGACTCCTTTAAATCCCGATCAGGTTCTATCTGTCCGCTCCCTGAGAAAGACATATGGCGACAAGATCGCCGTGGAAGATATTTCGTTCGGCGTGGCGCCGACAGAGATCGTCGGGCTTCTGGGCCCAAACGGTGCAGGTAAGACAACCACCATCAGCATGATCCTCGGAGTGCTCGAGCCGAGTGCAGGCGAGATAGCCATCGCCGGCGTGGACCTGGCGCGGCAACGATCGAAGGCCCTTGCTTGCACAAACTTCGCCGCGGTCTACGCTCAGCTTCCCGGCAATCTCACGGTCTATCAGAATCTGCGGGTATTCGGACTCATGTATGAAGTGAAGCATCTTACCGCACGCATCGACGAGGTGATTCAGGAATTCGATCTCACAGATTTTCGAAACACGAAATGCGGCGTGCTGTCCTCAGGAGAGCAGACGAGTGTTTCACTAGCGAAAGCGATGTTGAATAGACCGCGCCTTCTGCTGCTCGACGAACCCACCGCTTCTCTCGATCCTTCCAGCGCATTAGGCATTCGTGCTCGCATTCGCGACTTCGCCGCCCGCGGCTCGGGAGCCGTTCTCTGGACGACACACAACATGTATGAAGTGGAGGAAGTCTGCGATCGAGTGCTCTTTCTCTCTCGGGGCAAGATCCTGTTAGAGGGAGATCCTAAGCGGCTCCCGGCTGAACACGGCAAAGATTCTCTCGAGGAGCTATTTATCGCAGTGGCGCGGGAACCGTTAAGCTTGGAGGTCGGCTAGTCATGAACCTCAAGCGGTCCGCAGCAATAGCGCTTCGCCAGTTCTACCTGATGCGTGGGAGTCTTGCACGGGTGCTACCGCTGTTCGCCTGGGTCGGCATTGACATGGTGCTATGGGGCTTCATGAGCCGCTATCTCAACGCGGTGACGGCGAGCAAGTTGAACTTTGTCCCCACCTTGCTCGGAGCGGTGCTGCTCTGGGATTTCTTTACGCGCGTCATGCAGGGCGTCACGATGACATTCTTTGAAGACGTTTGGTCACGAAACTTTCTGAACCTCTTCGCTTCACCTCTGCGCATTTCCGAGTACCTGATGGGACTCGTGATTTCGAGCATCGTAACGAGCTTCTTCGGACTCGTATTTATGTTGGTAGTCGCGAGCGGCGCCTTCGGCCTGTCATTTTTCAGCTACGGGGTTGTGCTTATTCCCGCTCTCCTGGTGCTCTTCTTATTCGGTATCGCTCTCGGAATTGCCGCTACTGGAATGGTGCTGCGACTCGGTCCAGCATCGGAATGGTTCGTCTGGCCGATTCCGGCGCTGATCGCCCCGTTCGCCTCCGTGTATTACCCACTCAGCACCCTTCCTCGATGGATGCAGTACGTGGGGCGCATCATACCTCCGTCATACGTCTTCCAGAACATTCGCACCGTGGTTGCTGGTGGAACGATCGCATGGGGCGCGCTCGCGTTCGGGGCTTTTCTGTGTTTCTTCTACCTGCTCCTTGCGACGTGGTTTTTCTCGCGCATGTATCGCCACGGTGTGCGGACTGGCCTTATCGCGCGGTACAGTTCAGAGACACTCAGTTAGAGAATATATGAGGTCCAATGTATCGCGTTGACGAAAAGAGCAGCACCATGGAATTCGGCGGCTATGACGAACCGATTTCGTCGAGTTTCGAGTACGCTGCCGCAAAAGCTCCAAGAATTGGGCCTTTTGCCGGAAAACAGAACGGTCTGGCAAGCTGCCAGCCCGTTGTATCCAAGCTAAATTGTTGTGCGATTTCATGTCCCGTACTGCATACCGTTGCCCCCACTCGACCCGTTGCGTTTCCGGTTCGCCTGTTCGATTTCCTGTTTGATCCATTCTGCAAGCTCTGCGGGGCAAAAGCGGACTGCACCCTTGACGTGGAAGCAAGGGATAAGTCCGGCCTTGGCCATTTTGTAAATGTGCTGGGGAGTAACTCCCAGCATTTTCGCCACCTCAGCAACTTTCAGCGCCTCTTTGCGGTTTTCGAGTATTTCGATGAGTCTCATCGCCGTTGAACTTTTGAGTAACCCGTACGGTCATCAAAAGCACCTCCCATTTAATCCCCAGATTTTCCTTGCCTGAAAGAGACACGAACACAATAACTGCCAACCCGTTTGCGAGACGAGAGTTGCTGAATGTTTGTGGGATTTGCCAGGACAGACGCAGTGCGGGCAATGGACAAACCAATAATAACCCAGCAGCACGCGAAGAGTTGCAGTGGCGCACGTCATAACTTCTAGGCTGACGCGATTTGTGCTCGATAGCGCCTCAACAAGGCGCTATTCACTTAGACACTTGGTAAGTACGATGCGTTCCTGGCACTTCAAGTAAGACTTTAATGTCTCCGAATTGTCAAAACATCGATTATTCGGAGACGGGTTGCCCTGAATGCCGCACCCCGCGCGGTGTTCAACGGAATCAATTTTCTTAAACTGCGTGCACCAAAGCCGCATTTGCCCCGTGCTATCAGAACTTTCGGCATCATTCCCGCGTCTGAGTGTTTATACGTGCAGCAAGAATGCACGTTTCAGGATGTGACTTATGAACCTGACGCTTACGCTGATCCTTCTGCAATCCGGTAACAGTCCATGGGAAAACGCTGTGCAGCAGCTTCAAACGGCCTTCACTGGCCCGATTGCGAAGGGCCTGAGCCTTGTCGCAATCGTGGTTGGCGGTTTGATGTTTGCTTTCGGCGAAGGCGGAAACAAGCGGATGTTTGCTGGGATTGTCTTCGGCATTGGAATGGCAATCGCAGCGGTGAACTTTCTGTCCTGGCTCTTTCCGGGATCGTAGGAGATAGCAATGCCAACGGAACGCCGTATCAACGCTACTCACAAGGCGATCAACAAACCGCTCACGATTCTGGGCGCGGAACGAAAGCTGTTCTTCGTTGCGCTCATCATGGGGGCGGCGGCTTTCAACCTTTTCGGCAGTTTGTTCGGCGGCATATTGCTCTTCGGCTGCCTTTTCCTTCTGGCGCAGTGGGCGACGCGGACGGACCCGCAAATCCTGCGAATCCTGCTCAACTCGGGTAAGTTCCGCCCTGAGTATGACCCCGCGAAGTTCTTCGAGCCGAATCTTCGGGTGATTGAACATGCTTAGGCTTTCAAAGATCGTCAAGAGCTACAAGGAGACCGGCGCTCTCAATGAGCATGTGGCGATCTTTGGCTTTCTGGATGAGCAGGTCTTTTTGACCAAAGGCGGTGACGTTGGCGTTGTACTCAGAGTCGAGGGCGTCGATTACGAGTGTTTGGATCACAAGCAGACTGACAGTTTGACCAAGCGCCTGGAATCGGCTCTCCGGCTCCTGGGGCCACAGTACCGCGTCTATCAGATCCTCTTCAAGTCCAGTGGCGAGACGATCCCGCATGGCGAATACGACAACCCGGTCGTGAGACAAGCGGTTGATGACCGGACAGCCTACTTTGAGAGGAAAGCCGGCGAACTGTACTCCCTCCAGATTTACTACGTCATCCTCTACGAAGGCATGGCGCATCATCGCAGCGTCACGGGTGCGATTGCGAGGCTCGTGTCGGAGCCGAAGGAAGGGCTCGAAGAGCTGAGGGGCTTGCTCAGCAGTAAGAAGCAAACCCTATTGATCGGCAGTGCGATTGACAGGCAACACCGCACGTTGCGGCATCAAGTTCGCAGCCTCATTCTTCAGCTCGGCGATTTTGTCGCGATTGAAACGTGCGGCAAGCAGGAAGCCTTCAAGGCTCTGAAAAGACTCCTGAACTTTTCCCCGGCCAAGATTGCACATGCGCGGCTGAAATATGACACGCATGTGGATTACTTCCTGGCCGATTCGGCGCTTGAGTGTTATCCGGGTCATCTCCTGATCGACGACTGCTATGTGAAAGCCCTCTCCATAAAAGAGCCCCCAGCGCAGAGCTGGCCCCTGATTCTCCGGCAATTGCTGGAAGTCGGGGCCAGCTACCACATCGTTACGGAGTGGAAGGCCCAGGACAATACGGCCGCCCGCAAGCGGATTCAGTCCATGCGGCGTCACTTCCACAACAGCAAGACCTCGCTCTTTAGCCAGCTCAAGGCCGACGGCTCAACGAATCCGGGCGAACTGCTGGTGGACGACTCCAAGGAATCGCTCGTCCGCAGCCTGGGTGAATGCCTGAAGGAAATTGAGCTTAATGGGAACTACTTCGGGGAGTTCTCGCTCACGGTCGTTGTTTACGACAAGGACTTATCTGCCGTCGAAAAGGCGTGCGCCGAGTTCTACAAAGTGTTTTCCATGCACGACGGCTTGCTGTTCGAGGAACGCTACAACCTGCTGAATGCGTTTTTCGCGACAGTTCCGGGAAACCGCCATTTCAATCTTCGGTATCTCTGGTTGCTGAACGCAAACTACGCGGATTATTCGTTCCTGTTCACGTTGCACACCGGGGAGCGACAGAACAAGCACCTAAAAGCCGAATACTTGGCGGTGCTTGAGACGAATCACGGAACGCCTTACTTCCTGAACTTGCACTATCAGGACACGGCTCACACCGTTGTCCTGGGCCGAACCGGATCAGGCAAGTCGTTTTTCCTAAATTTCCTCATCACGAATCTACAGAAGTATGATCCCTACACTTTCATCTTCGACTTGGGCGGAAGTTTCCGCAGTATCACGCAGCTCTTCGGCGGCGCTTATCTAAAGGTCAGCGCGGAGCATTCGGAATTCACGATCAATCCGTTTTCACTGGAGCCAACGCCTGAGAACCTAAACTTCCTTTTCTCATTCGTTAAGGTGCTCGCCGAAGGCCGTGGCGTGATTCCTCTGACACAGGCGGAAGAAAAAGATCTCTTCGGACAGATCCAGAACCTATACATCCTGCCCGCGAACTTGCGGACCCTGAGCGTCTTGGCAAACACGTTACAGAAATCGTTGGCCAATCGGCTGGAGAAGTGGGTGCGGGGCGGGCAATACGAGCACGTCTTCGACAACGAGAAAGATACGCTGACGCTTTCGCACTTTCAGTGTTTCGATTTCGAGGGGATGGACCGCTACCCCGGACTGATTGAGCCTCTGCTCTTCTACATCCTGCATCGGGCGAATGCATTCATCTACAGCTCGGAGGCTGTCACGAAGTTCAAGGCGTTCTTCATTGATGAGGCTTGGCGGTTCTTCGGGCATCCCGCAATTCGCAACTACATCGTGGAAGCCCTGAAGACCTGGCGCAAGAAAAATGCCGCCATGATCCTGTCCACGCAATCGCTCGATGAGTTAGACAAGTCGGAGATTGTGAACGTCGTGATTGAAAGCTGCGCAACAAAGATTTTTCTGGCGAACCCGGACATGGATCGCGAACTGTACCGGAACACCTTTCACTTGAATGACAACGAGATTGAAATGATTTCGACCCTGATTCCCAAGCGGCAGGCTTTGGTAAAGCGGCCCGATCTGGCGAAGGTCGTCAACCTTGAGGTTGATGAAAAGAGCTACTGGCTGTACACGAGCGACCCAAATGAGAGTTTCAGGCGCGAGCAGGCTTTTCGCGAACATGGCTTTGAGAAAGGTTTGGAGGTTTTGGCAAGGAGTTCCCTATGAAACGAGTAATCACAATCACTTTCCTAGCGGTCCTCGCTCTTTCGGCTGCGGCCCAGGATCGCGAGGCACGAACAGTCAAGTACGCAGCCAAGGACATCGTTCTGATCAAGGCCAAGCTCCGCTATACGACGCTGATTGTCCTCCCCCAGAACGAGAAAATCCTCGACTTCGTTACCGGAGACAAGGACTTCTGGGTGGTCGAAGGGACGCAGAATTTCTGCTACATCAAACCGGCGAAGCAAGGAACGAGCACGGACGTGACGCTGATTACGGCGTCGGGCAACGTGTATTCGTTCCTCGTGAAGGAAGTCGGGGAAAGCGACGATCCCGACATGAAGGTCTTCATTGAACCCAAAGACCAATCCATTGTCCAGGCTATGAATGCTCCTCCTAAGTTCGTGCCATCGAGTGACGTGGAAGCGACGCGTGTGCAGGCTGCAATTGCTGCCACTCGGGCGGAACGGGATAAGGAAACCTTCCGAGCCGACTATCCAGTCAACAAACTGAAGTTTGACTACTCGTTCGACAAAGACAAGAAACCGTTCCTCGTGTCTGCGATCTATCACGATGACAGGTTCACCTACATCCGCTCTGCAGCACAGGAAAAACCCACGCTGTATGAGGTGAAGGACGGCTCACCGAATCTCATCAACTTTGATCTGCGGAACGGCGTTTATGTCGTACCGAAGATCCTTGACTCCGGTTATCTCGTGATCGGCAAGCACCGCATGGATTTCAAGAGGCAGGAGTAGTGCCATGTCTCAGGTCAACGAAACTCAGAATCTGGCGCCCAATGTCCAGGACAAGCGAAAGCCTGCTCCGGGCGTCCTGCCCAAGAATGCTCAGACCTGGGTCGTGATGGGTCTGACCGCAGTCATCATGATCATGCTTTGGGTCTCGGGGCCGGCGAAAGGCGCGAAATCATCGCAAAAACCGGAGACAGCAAAAGCCGAAACGGTCGTTGGACTGAGCCCTACAGAAATCGCGTCCCGGCTTGAGCAGGTAAGGCGTGACCAGCAGACGCCCCTTACCCCGGCACAGCGTCTCTTCGGCCAACAGCCTGGACGTGTGGATGACCCGAGCACGGCTTTGGCGAATCAAGGCTCCGCTCCGCCCACGGAGCAAGATCCGATCAAACAAGATTTGCGTCGTCGGGAGTACATGGCGCGTTTCGCGTCCAGTGTGTCGCTGAGCTATCGCGGGCCACAGGCTAGCGACCCAACCAAAACGGCTGCGGACCCGACAGCGCAATTGGCGATGGATTTGTCAGCCCTTGAGATGCCGAGCCCTCCCCCTGCCAATGGCGTGCCGCAGGCATCGCAACTGTCCGCCAATTCTGAAGAGCCGTCGAAGAAGAGGAGCAATCCGAATTTCAATCAGTCGAGCGGCAAAGACTACTTGGTCTTTGAAGGGACGGTCCTTGAAACCACGCTGGTCACGAGATTGAACGGTGACTTCAGCGGTCCTGTCATTTGCATGATGACCAATAGCATCTACTCCCACGACGGACAGCGCCTGCTCATCCCTGCCGGCTCAAAAGTCATGGGACAAACGAAGCGGGTCGAGGGCTTCGGACAGACGCGCCTGGCTGTGGTCTTTCATCGGCTCATCATGCCGGACGGCTACTCCGTTGACCTCGATCAATTCCAGGGCTTGAACCAGATTGGCGAAACTGGTCTCAGGGACAAAGTTAATCATCACTACCTGCAAATATTTGGCGCATCCATCGCAGTTGGCGCGATCGGGGGGCTGGCCCAAGTCGGCACCAACACAACGAGTCTCGGACTAGCCGAGACTCCGGCAGATGCCTACCGACAGGGCGTCGCCACAAGCCTTTCGCAATCGTCAATGCACATTCTGGACAGGTTCCTGAACCTGCTCCCAACGATCACCATTCGAGAAGGGCACCGCGTGAAGGTGTACCTCATGCAAGACCTTCTCGTTCCCGACTACGCACAACACGAAATGCCCTCGGACATTTAAGGAGTACATATGAAATACAAAATCGCGTTGATATCGCTCGTGCTGGCTTTCGGAGTCAGCCCCGTCTTCGCTCAACTTGGCAGCGGAATTGTGTACGACCCAACGAACTACCACAACGCCGTGCTGCGCTATCTGCAATTGCAGAAACAATTGCAGCAGCTTCAGCAGTCGTACAACGTGCACATGCAGCAATTCATGTTTATCCAGTCTCAGGCTCGCCAACTCCAGAACATGGTGGCCCGTTATCGCGCCATTCCTACGCTCTGGACGAACCTGAGCGCGGCCAACACGCTCGGCAACACGTCCCGCTGGGTCAATGGCATCAACTCGGGAACTTACAGCATTGCGCAGCAGGGGTACGGGCAGATCAATAGGTCTCTGAGCGATCCAACCGGAGTGAACACCTTCGACGGCCTCAAGCGTTCGTATGGGCTGGAAGAGTTATCAGATGGCTCCACGGTTAACAGCATGGCCACAATAGGCGAGATGCGGAACCATGCTCAGCAACTTGAGACGCACATCAAGCAACTCGAAGACGACTCGCTGTCGTCCGACTCTGATCTCAACACACAGGTCGCGGTTCTGAACAAGATCAATTCCGCCAGCATGTTGCTTGTTCGCACCATGCAGGACACAAACAAACTCTTGGCATCGCTCCTGGAACAGCAACTTGTGACGACCGAACGCAACCGCACGACGGGCGTTGGCACCATCAACACAGAACTGTATCGGCAACAGCACTTCTCGGACACCATGAGTTTCACCGGCTCCATCCCGACACAGCTTCAAACGCCTACGGGCCGGTAACGCGGGAGTATGAAATGTTTGCTCCCGTTCAAGATCCGCTCACCTCCCTCGAAGACATCATTCGAGGCCTGATGACCTCGAAGCTCGACCTGTTCGTTGGAATGGGCCAGAACCTCTTCCGCGGCTTTGCGACGATCCTTATTGCGTGGTTTGGAGTGCAGTCGGCTTTCTCAAGCGCTGAAGGTGGCGAAGGTTTCAACTTCGCCCGCTTCAGCCGCTTGTTGCTTGTGATCGCGTTTGGGTTTGCGATGGTCAAGTATTACAGCACGCCAATTCCCGGCTTTGGCATGAGCTTCCCGGACTTGGTGATGCAAGAGGCCTCCTCTCTCTCCAACAGCATTGGCATGGACCAGGCGCGTCTGATCGAAACCAAAGTGACTGAGGTTGAGCAAGGAATGGAACAGCCGAGCGCCATCAATTTTCACGAGACTCTGACATTCGTTGTGCTGTACGTGATTCTGGCTACCGTGCAGGCCGTCGTGCTCATGATCATAGGATTCGGCTTAATTGCCCAAGCCGTGTTGTTGCTGGTCGGGCCTGTATTCATACCGTTCTTCGTTGTCCCCAAGATGGACTGGCTCTTCTGGGGATGGTTCAAGGCTTTTCTTCAGTACTCGTTCTATCAGGTCGTTGCCAGTGCCTTCGTTTACATCTTCGGGAAGCTTCTGTTGGCGTTTTTTGCCATTGATACGGGCGGAATGACAGTGGAGCAATGGATGACGGCGTTTCCAGCGATGTTTATCTTCTTGCTGATTGCGATTTACGGACTCCTGAAGATTCCGGCTTTGACGAATCACCTGTTCAGCGGAGCGGCGGGAGCGGATTCGGGACTGGCAGCGGCAATGGTCGCGTACATCAGTCGAGGGTGATCATGAGTACAGAAACCAAACCGGACGCCACTTTCAACGCTGCCAAGCAGTTGTATGCAGAGCAATTTGGTGACGCCATTGTCACAAATACGTATTTAAAGATCGCGCTGCTCGCGATGGCCCTGGTGTCGGCTGGCTTGATCTATGCGAACGTCCGAACCGTTCGCATGGTCGAGAATTTCAAGCCTCTGGTGATCCGCATCAACGACATTGGCCGTGCGGAAGCCGTCAAGTACGACACGCTCGGTTACAAGCCTCAAGACGCGGAGATCAAATATTTCCTGAGCGATTTCTGCCGGCTCTACTACAGCCGCAATCGTTACACGATGCGCGACAACTTTAAGAAGTCGTTGCTCTTCATGGAAGCACAGCTTGCGAACAGCGTAGCTGAGGCATATCGCAAGAATCACACAGTCGAGGGCTATCTCCAAGACTCCAGTGCCCCAGACATCGACATTGACGTGGGGAAGGTGTCGATTGAAGACCTTCGCTCGGCTCCGTACAAGGCCACGGTCGATTTTTACGAGATCGCTTACTCTCCGGGCGAGCATGTTGAGATCAAACGAACGCTCTACACAGCACACTTCGTTTTTCTCTTCCGTGACTCGGTGCCGAACGATTTGATTCAGGCAAACCCTCTTGGGCTAGCGATCACATATTTTCGAGAGGACCAGGCGTTTCAGTAAAGGACCAGACTATGCACGGAAAGGACACTCACAAACACTCAGGCTCGTTTCCATCGGAGCCGGAATCTGCGGCTCTCCAGGCAAACGGCAACGGCGTCGCGGACGACCAAATCCTCCTTACGGTCGATGAGTTGGCTGAGATTCTTCGCGTCCCTAAGAGTTGGATTTACAGCCATCAGGATCAGCTCCCAACCGTGCGGCTGGGGCGGTACGTGCGCTTTAAACGCTCTGAAATTGAGTCGTTTTTAGATCAGCAAAAGGCTTGCTAATGAAACCGTTTGATGTTACTGATAAGCCACGGTTGAAGCACCACGGAAGGAGAATCGTGGTGCGAGAAAGACATCAGAGGCCCCGAGTATCGGACTTGGGGACCAAGTGGAAAATATTCTACTGGGACTACAGTTCCGGCAACCGTCGCGGTCGTACAAAGAGCTGGGGAAAAGACCTGGTTCCTACCAAAACCGAAGCGCAGCGTGAGGCGGATCGGTTTATGGACACCGTAAACGGTCGGAACAACGAACCTCAACTTTTTCCCTCCGGGGAAGAAACAATGGCAGGACTCGTGGCAATTTGTCGTGAAAAAATGTGGCCGCTGCTGAAAAACTCAACGAGGATCAGCTACGACTTCTATCTGGACACGCACCTGTTGCCTAAATGGGGTTCAATGAGACTCACGAAAATGAGGACCATTGAACTTCAGGATTTCTTTAACTCATTTTCTCCTCGTCTGGCTCCAAAGACGATTCGCAACATGCACGGATGTATGAGGACTGTTTTCAGTCAGGGCAAAGCGTGGGGCTTAGTAATGGAAAATCCAACGCAAGGCGTCCGGCTACCTCGCAAGAAGGCCCGGAAGCCTCCTGTCGTGCTTGCAAAGCAGGACATTCGACGTGTAGTCGAAGCCTTGCCGGAACCAACAAAATCCATCGTCACGCTGGTGGTTGTCGGTTCATTGCGGATCGGAGAGGTTACCGCGCTGCGGTGGGGAAGAATTCATTCCGACCGTATCGAAGTCGTAGAACGCTTTTACGAAGGCGAATTCGACGACACCAAGACTGACGCTGGGCGTCGGAGCATTCCGCTCGATTCTTTCGGAATCCTGCGGGCGGTTCTCGATGCGGCATGGCAGAGGTCGAAATATCGCAAACCGGAAGACCTGGTTTTTGCGAATAAGCGCGGGGGAGCTGTGGATCGTCGTAATCTGCTGCGGCGGCATCTCAAGCCAGCTATCAAGAAGCTTGGGTTGCCGGCTACGGTGGACTTCAGGAGTTTCCGAACCATGCACTCAAGCCTGATGAGCAGTGTGGGAGTTCGGCCTGAAGTGACGCGAGACAACATGGGACACGCCAACATTGACGTGACCCAGAATGTCTACAACAAGACGTGGTGGGAAGAACGAGTTGAAGCCGTGAGCATGGCTGCCGCGACTGTTTGGCGGGAGTTTATGCCCACGACGCAAGCGTCTGGGCCAATGTAAACCTTTTTGTAAACCCTCTGCCTCTCGGCAAATCCAAGAATGCTTGTAAGTTCTTGAAAAAGATTGGTCGGGGAGAGAGGATTTGAACCTCCGACCCCCTGGTCCCGAACCAGGTGCTCTACCAGGCTGAGCCACTCCCCGACATGGACCATCCAAGCGGACGGTCATGGTAGGCCTCGATTATAGCAGAGTATCTCGGCCCAAAACTGGGAAACCGCAGTCCTCTTGCAGCAGAACCACGCCGATTCCGACACCTGATTTCCAACACCTGATCTCCTGAGAGCTGATTTCCTAACAACCGATTAGCGACACCGATTTGCGGTTCTAGACTACTGAATTTTTGAATACCGTCATCTGATTACGGGCCGCAGATTTCCGATTATCACAGTTGCTTTGCGAGCGACTTGGTTGCCATAGATAATCTCCAAACCCCTGACAGGCGTGCACTCCTGTTCAGGCATCAGCCTGGGTTCCAACTCTGATTTCCATTTCTGGTGCCCAACTCCTTATCTCCACTCTGATCCCACTTTGGTTCCAATTTCTGATTCCCACCTCCTGGTCTCAAGTCCTGAGCTCCAACCCTGATTACCAACTGAAATTCCCGAAGCTAATTTTTTGATCCTGCTTGCCGACACCTGAAAATCAATACCTGATTTGACCAAGAGCTTGCCCAGAAAAGGGATGTTGCAGACTTCGTTCCGGGAAAACTCCACAAGTCCATGGCCAATTGTTCGCCAACCGCAGGTGTTCACCTGATTGTGGCTCAGTAATTTACAGCCAAGAATAAAGATTCCCCCTTTGCGTGCCTATGCTTTCACTTGAACTCTGCGATCGAGCTGCCGCGCCGGAAACTCCGGCCACAATAGGACATGAACTGGCCACCCCGGCGATCGGCTGTCTTGCCAATGGCTCACACGTCGCGACCGATGGTTCGCGCGTCTCGACCGGCGGTTCACACATCGCGGCGCCCCCCGATGCCTCACGCGCTGAGTCAAATTCAGGCCGCACCAGCGGCATTCGCCAGCGACTGCGTCTTTCCACACGGCGTTTGATTGTTCTGGCGGCGATCGTTCTGGGAATGCGCATCTTTGTGGGTGAAGCTTCAGTGGTGCCAACGGCGTCCATGGAAGGCACCATCCTGGTGGGCGATCATCTTTTTATGGACAAGCTGCTTTATGGGCCAGAGATTCCACTTCTCCATTGGCGCCTGCCTGTCCTCAAGACCATCCATCGTGGTGACATTATCGTTTTCCGCTACCCTAAAGATGTTACGGAAACCTTTCTCAAGCGTGTTACGGCTCTCGGCGGCGATCGGTTGGAAATTAAGAATGGCGTGCTGTACGTGAACTCTCAGCCGGTAAAGGAGCCATACGCGGTGCATCACGCGCCAGTACACAATCCCCTGGAAAGCTGGGGGCCAACCGTGGTGCCGCAAGGCAAGCTGTTTGTAATGGGTGACAATCGCGACAACTCGAGTGACAGCCGCGATTGGGGCTTTGTGCCGATGGGCAATGTCATCGGTGAGCCACTGTTTGTCTACTGGTCGTATGACGCGCCGACTGCGCGCTGGCTGGATGAAAATCCCGGACACAGAATTTCTTTCTATGCTTCCATCGCGGAGAACTTCTTTTCTAATACCCGCTGGAACCGGACCGGAATGTTGCTTTAAGTAGGCCGGTTGATTACGTGGGGACCTGGCGCGTTAGGAGCGAAGCGGTTAAAGAAGTACGCTGCTGACTTCAATCACGCGCTTTTGAGTTGATCAAATCCATAGCGTGCTTCTGCGCTGCCGGTGCGGATCCAAACTCTACAATCCAGTGGACCTCCGGCTCACGGCGAAACCATGTCATCTGTCGCTTGGCATAGTTTCTGTGTCCCTGCTGCGCCGCAGCAATCGCCTGCTCCAGTAAAATTTCTCCGCGCAGGTGCTGCATGGCCTGCTTATAACCCAGAGAGTTCAGCGGCCACACCGATGAACCGTATCGATCTACCAATTCGCGGGTTTCTTCCAGCAATCCGGCAGAAAACATATCACGTGCCCGCTGATTAATGCGCGCGTATAGAGCCTCGCGGTCAGGGTTAAGGCCGATTCGGAGAATTCTGTAGCCCTGCAACGCATCGCGCCCCTGTTGCCATAGGCCGGTCATGGGCGCTCGCGCGCTGATGCTTACTTCCAGCGCACGCACCACCTTGGGAACATCGTTGGCGTGGATTGTTTGCGCCGCCGCTGGATCAATGCGGTGCAGCAGCTTATGCAGATAATCACTTCCCCGCTCCGCCGCGCGCTCTCGCAGCCGCGTGCGGAGTTCTTCTGAACGTGGCGGCCCGGAAAACAATCCTTCCAGGAGCGCACGTAGATATAGTCCGGAACCGCCTACGACAATGGGCAAGTGCCCGCGCGCGGCGATCTCGCCGATGGCCTGCCTGGCCAGCCGCGAGTAATCGCCTGCGGTGACCAGCTCTTCCGGACCAGCGACGTCGATCAGATGATGCGGAACGCGGCGGCGCTCTTCCATTGAAGGTTTTGCCGTGCCGATCTCAAGCTCGCGATAGACCGCCACGGAGTCGCAACTAACAATCTCGCCGTGCATCCGCTCCGCCACATGGAGTGAAAGCGCGGTCTTGCCGCTGGCCGTGGGGCCAAGGATTACGAGGAGCAAAGGCAGGCTCATGCGCCGCTCCACATGCGTCGCAGGAATACAAACAGGAGTATGAGCAGCGCTAACAAGGCCAGGCCCAGCGCCTGCTGTCGTCGGGAATCCATCGCAATCACATTGTAGCTAGACTGACCACCAATGGCGGTTTGCCATCAATAATCAGCAAATGGAAAATGCTAAACTCTAGCGCGGAGTCTCACTCCCGCAGCTATCAAGTGCTTATGGCAACGGTGATCAAGTATAAATTTGACGAATTTGAAGCCGACCTTCGCGCGGCGGAGTTGCGCAAAAATGGCAACCGGCTGAAGCTGCAAATGCAGCCATTCCAGGTATTGGTGGCGCTTCTTGAGCGTCCCAAGGAAGTTGTTACCCGTGAGGAGTTGCGGCAGCGCTTGTGGCAGCAGGATACATTCGTCGACTTTGATCACGGTCTCAACACGGCCATGGTCAAACTGCGCGACGTGCTGGGTGATTCCGCCAGCAAGCCAAAATTCATTGAGACCATTGCCAAGCGCGGCTATCGCTTTCTGGACGATGCTGAAGTTATTTCAGAGCAGCCTGCACTAGCCGAGACGAAAGCTTCCGCGCCTGCCGAAATCGGCGCAACAACTATCGGCAATCCAAACCTACCCCCTGCAAGTCTTCCAATAACAGATTCAGCGCTTCCCCGCACCAGCAGAAACACCGCGCGCCTTTTGTTCATCCTGATTCAGATCATGTACCTGATCTTTTATCTCTCGGCGCTTTTCAGCTGGGAAAACACGTACAAGGCTTCCTTCAATACGTGGGGACGCGCCGGCGCAACTGCATTCGCAATTTATATGGCAACATCCATGGTCGGCATTGTTGTGCGTTTGTACCTGATCTCTGCCACCGCAATGGATTACCATCTGCTCGGCAGCAAATATCGCCTGCTTACGCCTGCGCTTTTTGTCCTGGATATGATCTGGGCTTTGTCTCCGCTCCTCATCGCTGACCGGATTGGTCTGGGCTTTGCCCTCGGAGCATGCGCCGCGCTGGTCTACATGCCGTTTGCGCAACGCACATTAATAAAGATGATACAGAGCGGGCGGTAGGATGGTGTTCGCTATTCCAGATCGTTCTTGTCTGGGTTGTAGTAGAAGCGTGCCCGGATCAAAAGATAATCTCCGGCAAACTGGGTAGGAAGATTGGGCAGCGGAATCGCGTCAGTGATGGCGCCCCATGCGGCACGGTCCAACGCAACGTCGCCCGACGAGCCAACCAGTTTCATGCCCATGACTTTGCCTTCTTTCGTAATGGCAAATTCAATGATCACCACGCCTTTTTTCATCACCGGCGGCATGGCAGATTCAGGGATCAGCGGGTCCCAATGGGTCTGCACGGTGTAGCGCAGGCGCTTCATGTATGGGCCAAAATCCACGCCCATAGTGTCACTCAGGATTTCCAACCCGCCTTTTGTCGCGACATTGGGTTTTACGCCGCTGCCATATTCTCCGCCGCCAAAGTTTACAGGTGCATTGCCGTGTCCCGCGGCCGCGGAACGAATCGCATCATTCACTGAAGCGCCGGGTGAGGAAATGGCGAACGGCGATTTCTTTGGGGCAGCAGGGGCAGGTGATTCAAGCTGGGCTGTGGCCGGGGGCGTGGGCTGCACCGCAGGAACTGGGGCCATTGATTGTGCCGTTGTTGGATTTTGCTGCTGTGCCTGCTGGCCTGAAGGCGGTGGCGGAGAAGCTTTCGGCGGACCCGCCTTCCGCGCATCAAGCAGCTTACGCAACGTCTCTTTATCTACCGTCGGAGTTTTCGTTTGCGCGATGCGGTTCTTGTCAGAAGTTATGTTGGTCTTGGGAGGCTTTACTTTGAGCGCATCATCCGGCAGCGAGATAAAAGTCGTTTCCTGCTTTTGCTGGGACGGAACAATAACGGGCCGGTTGAAATTCCACTTCGGTATAAAGATCAGCAACGCAATGATAATGGCGTGCGTGATCAGGGAGATCCAGGCTGCTTCGCGCCGTCGATACGTAGAGACGACGTCATCTTCTTCCGGCAGATCAGCCGTGAGAAGATGCAAACGCATCTCCGCTTCCGTGATCTTCAGCGGCACTTCCGCTCGCGACTGTTCCTCAGCCGGACGCCCTTTTTCTTCCATTACAGGAATAAACCACCACCAGCCTGCTTGCAGGCGCTATTGCGTTGTTAGTAACTATTCTCTCATTAGAACGGCAGTTGTGAGATGCTCTTGCGGGCACTAACGATGAAAAAACACGATTTCTAGTGGAAACCACTCATTACCAAGGGACGAACTGCTGCACCTTAATATATGTTTACAAACAATTTACAGAGAATGTAGCCGCGCCCGCTTTGTGTGTTCGTCTATGGCGGAAAGCATGCTCAGCGCAACCGCCAGCGCGCGGCGTCCGTCTTCCAACGTGACCACCGGTTTTTCGCGGTGGCGCACGGCATGCAGAAATGATTTCAGCTCCGCACGCAGCGGTTCTTCCGATTCTACTTTGGGCTTGTTTAGGGTTACGCCCGGAATCGGAAGGGTGGAGGGTGTTTCCGCAAATGACATTAAATTGTGCAGAGAAAATTTCTCTTCCTGCGTCACGCGAATCTGGAAAACATCCTGCCGTCCGTAATCGATGGAGACATATTCCTTGGGCTGAAAGAAGCGCAGCTTGCGCACGCGCTCCGTGCTGATGCGGCTGGCCGTCAGGTTGGCCACGCAGCCGGACTCAAACTCCATGCGCACGTTGGCGATGTCCACTTTTTCCGTGACCACGGGCAGCCCCACCGCTCGTATTTCCTTTATCGGCGATTTCACAAAAGAGAGCACGACATCAATGTCATGGATCATCAAATCCAGCACAACGTCCACATCGAGGCTGCGCGGGCTGAAAACACTGAGGCGATGCACCTCAAAAAACATCGGCTGGGTAATCAGCGGGATCGTAGCTCTCACCGCGGGATTGAAACGTTCCAGATGTCCCACCTGGACCACGCGCTGGTTAGCATTTGCCAGGCTGATCAGTTCGTCGGCTTCAGCCAGAGTTGAGGCCAGCGGCTTTTCGATCAGCACATCGATCCCCGCAGCCATTAGGGCCGCTGCCACTTCTCGATGATAGACAGTTGGCACGGCCACGGAAGCGGCTTCCACGCGTCCGAAAAGCTCTTCTACCGTGGCCAGCGCGGAACATCCAAACTGGCTGGCTACAGCCTGGGCCTGGGCAGCATCGCTATCCACTACAGCAACCAGTTCCACGCCGCCGCCCTGCTTTTGCAGATCATGGTAAACGCGTGCATGATTGCGGCCAAAAGAGCCTACACCAACGACCGCCACTCGAATTGGACTTTCGTGAGCCAACCGTTGATTTTCTCAGACGTTGGCAAAAGCGGCAAAGGTTATCATGTGGACGTTCGGAGGAATATTGCATGGGACGCGCTTTTGGGTTTATAAGCTTGATCATTGTGGTTGGTATTGGGGCTTATATCTATATGCGGCAGACACAGGGAGTAACGTCCGCCGGCAGCAGCAATCCCACCGCAACGGTGGACCTGATTGGCGTAAGAAATGACTTACTGGCGATTGCCCAGGCGGAACGCAGCCACCAGGCAACCCAGGGTAGTTATGTTTCGATTGAAGCGCTGAGATCGCAGGGCGACCTCACCATGACGCGCGATAACCGCGGGCCGTACAACTATTCTGCCGAGGTCAGCGATTCTTCCTTCCGCATTGTGGCCACCTATTCCGGTCCTGAAAGCTCTGGAATGCCCAAAACTCTGAGCGTTGACCAGACCATGCAGGTCAACCAGCAATAGGCTATGACGCTTTGGCAAGCGCTTTCTTTGCGGTTGACTGCTCATAAATCTCAACAGTCTTCTCCGCAATCACATCCCAGCTTAGCGACTCTTTAGCGCGCTTCAGCAACTTCGCTCCGACCTGCTGCCGCAACTCATCATTCGTTAGCAATTCAATGATTCGTTCCGCCAATTGCTCCGGGTTATTCTCTTCCACCCAGACTCCGCTATCACCCAGATGGTCAGGCAAGCCCGCTTTGCGGGTGCACACTACAGGCAACTTGCAGGCAGCAGCCAGTGAAGCGGGCAGTCCGGCAAAACTCCCGGTGTAAGGAAGCAGGCAGACCCTGGACGTCTGGTACAGACGTACCATGTCTTCCTCTGAAATCTGATTCAGCCACACAACTTTGTCGTCAACTCCATTGTCGAGCGCCAGTTGAGCGCCTTCTTTTGGCGTGACCGGGCCGTAGTGTCCATGAATTTTTAGCGTTGGCGTGGCCTCGCCCATGCGGGCCTTGATGATGGCCATTGCCTTGAAAACCGTTTCAACGCCTTTGCCGGACATCAACTTGTGCCCGCCATAAAAAACTATTCCTGACCGTTCACTGTCCGGCAGCACTTCAGGCAGTCCGGTCCCGTGCAGAACAACGTGGACTTTGTTTTCCTGCACCTTCAACCGCACAAGCTGCTGCTTCATGTCTTCGCAATGGACGATAATGGCGTCTGCCAGGTTGTAAGTGGTGTTGGTTTCGGGAAATTCCTGTTGATCGCCATCAAGTTCATGGACCGTGATTACCCTGACTGCACTGGAAGGCTGATGCAGCCAGTGGAAAACGGCCTTGGACCCGTAAGCATTCAGGATCTGCTGGAAATGCACCACCTCGGCATTTTTCGATAAGGCGGCATACTTTTTAGCGCGCGCATAAGTAATTACACTGCGGGCGACTCCCCGCAAGCGGCGCTTCCATGCTTTTTTCGACCGGAACTCGACCGGCATCGGCATATCAAAGTAATCGCACTGCTTCGCCTGGAATTGCCTGCCGACTTCAATGGGATCTCCGCAGCCGCAGTTTGAAGCCACCCACTGCATGGTTGTGCCGGTCCTTCTTTCAATTTCAGCCTTCAGAGAGCTGGCATAAAAACCAAATGACGTCTTAAATGGACAGCAAATCATGCTCATTTGCATGGGTATTCTCCTTCTTACGGTCTAAGGATCCGGGCTTTGATAATGATATCCCGCCTGGCGGTGGGTGGTTCTTGTCCGTCGACTCTGCCGCACTTCGGTCAAAGCCCTGGCTCTTCACTGTTCGCCACTTTTCAAGTATCCCCCGCCGATACTTTCCCAGAGGCGAGAGTAACTTCGTTCGCACTTGAAATGCCATCTGTGCGCGAAGAGTCGTGTTAAACACAAATCCATTGAAATGGGGCAGCGTTTCAGGCGTCCATGAAGTTTTGTAAGAGTCCTTACCGCCGCCAAAAAAGAGTTGCCCTACGCCATTTTCCGCGCATTCCTGCATGATCCCGTTTAGCAGTAGCAGTCCGGGAGCGCCGCGCCGCAAGGACTCATCATAGGTAATCTTCATGGGAAAGAAGCAATCATCGGTGACTACGCTGAAAGCGCCTGCTGTCATTCTTCCGTTGACTTCCAGTGCGTGCAGCCGAAAGTAACCGCCGCTGGTCGCCTCGCGCGCAATGGAATCATAAAATGACCGCGTCGCCTTGTCACAGTTGATCGCGGAGCCCTCAGCGCCTTTCCAACCTGCCGCTTCCATCTCATAAAACTTGTGCAGCGTCTCCGCATGAGGCTCATCATGGCAAATCAGTTTAGTCTTGTCGCCTGTTTCTTTCTCCAGCAGCCGCTCCAGTCGCCGCAGTTCATGGCGAAAATGACGGCTCGTGTCAGCCAGCCACGTCAGGTGGCCATTCCCATCACGTTGCATGTGCAAGATCGGGCTGTCCTGCGCCAGAAACGTGACCGTGTTAAAACCATCAAGACCGGCAAGCGCCATGAGTTTTTCGCAGGCGCCGTGTTGCGGAAACACCGGCAACTCAAGAACGTCCCAACCTGACATGGACTTCAACAGCTGCCAGATCAACGGCACAGCAGCTTCACCCGCAATGCCTTTCTTGTGTACGATCTCAAATCGAACTGAATGTACGTTGGCTGCCCCCGCCATTTTGACCACCGGGATACCGGCGTACCAGCTTCGTTTGCGTAACAGAGGCAAAACCGCGACCAATCCCTTAGCTGAATGAACCGTGAACAGGACCAGTTGGTTACCTGGCTCAAAAATGCGAAGGTACGTCTGGACCCATTCCGGACGGTGAAACGGAGCGCTTGCAGTCTCGTCGCACAGTCTCCGCCATTGATCTGCAATGTGATGAATTACTTCTTCCCCGCCGACCCGAATACTTGCGGTCAACTGGGGGACACGTTTTTGTATCGGAAACTTTAACCCTTGGGTCGCCATGGTGTAACAGCCACTTTTCTTTCATCGGGGGTGATATTAGGCCGATACTGGCCCTCCTTTGCCGGTTAGCAGAAGACAGGCCAGTATCAGCTCTGCAAGATGTTCTACGATACTTCTGTCGCAGAGCGGCTGCCGTGACCGCGGTCACAGATGAAGGATGTGTCCTTAACTCCGATCCAGAACTTCTTCATGTCTGCTCCGGTGAGACTAGCGGGGGTCGGCTGGAGAGTACCTTCGGCGGCGCTGGCGCATAGACGCCCTACGGAGACTAGGCCTCAGTGTTCAGGTGCGGAGTTGATGATCGACGACAGGTGTTCTGAGACGGTGCCCAAGACGTCCGCCGTCGTCAAACTCGCCTCTTTCTAAGAACGGGCGACAGGGGAAGCCGTAATGCTCAGGCCCTGTCATCTTGAGCACCCCACCCGCGTGCCGCGGGATAAAGCGGGAATAACAAAGAAAAAATTGTATTGATTCCACTGTACTTACAACTTTGTCACTGGGAGCGCAGGCCGAACACCGAAAGAAGTGAGGGCGAAGTTCGGAAGATCCCGGCAAACTGCGCCTTGCCATGCAGATTCAGCGAATTCTCACCAAAACGGTGGCTCGAAATCTCAAGTCAGCCAAAACTTCTCAAGCAAGAATTACTCCTTCACCGCTATCCCCAGCGTCTTCATCTTGCGATACAGATGGCTCCGCTCAAGCCCCAGCACTTCTGCGGCGCGGGTCACGTTGCCGTGGTTCTCGTCCAGCTTTTTCAGGATGTAATCGCGCTCGTATGCAGCACGGGCCTGGTGCAGCGTGGAAAAGCCCGCCGTAGAAGAGCGACCGCCTTCCCGATGGATCAGCGGCGGCAGATGCTTGCGTTCAATCTTGTGCGCCGTGGGATTCATAATCACCAGTCGCTCAATTACATTACGCAGTTCGCGCACGTTTCCCGGCCAGGAATAGCGTGTGAGGGTCTCAATCGCCTCATCGGTGATTTCGCGCGACCGCCGGCTGTAAGCGGCGGAGAACTCTTTGAGAAAATGCTTTGACAGCAGCGGAATATCTTCTTTCCGCTCGCGTAGCGGCGGAACGTAAAACGGAATTACATTCAGCCGATAAAACAGGTCTTCACGAAAATTGCCGCGAGAAATTTCCTCGTCCAGGTCTTTGTTCGTCGCGGCGATCACGCGCACGTCCACCTTTACCGGATCGTCGTCGCCTACAGGCGTAAATTTCTGTTCATCGAGCGTGCGCAGCACCTTGGATTGCGTCTTCAGGCTCATGTCGCCCACTTCGTCCAGAAACAGCGTGCCTTCATTCGCTTTTTCAAACTTGCCTTCTTTATCGCTGGCTGCGCCGGGCAGCGCGCCCTTGCGATGGCCAAAGAGCTCGCTTTCAATCCAGTCTTCCGGGATGGCCGCGCAGTTTACCTCGACAAACAGTTTGTCCTTGCGCAGGCTGTGCGCGTGGATGGCGTGCGCCACCAGTTCTTTGCCTGTCCCTGACTCGCCATAAATCAGCACACGCCCGTTCGTCGGGGCCATTACTTCAATTTCATGCCGCAGCGCCTTGATGGGAATGCTCTCGCCTACGATGACGCTTTTCGCCTGGAACTGTTTTTTGAACTCCGCATTCTCCAGCCGCAGGCGGTGCGCTTCCACGGCGTTCTTCAAAACAATGAGTGTCTTATCCAGTGAAAGCGGCTTTTCCAGAAAGTCGAACGCGCCCAGCTTGGTGGCGCGGACCGCGGTCTCAATCGTCCCGTGGCCGGAGATGATGACTACCTCCGGCGGATCTTCCAGTTGCCTGATTTTTTCCAGAGTCTCCAACCCGTCAATGCCGGGCAGCCATATATCCAGCAGCACCACTTCGCAGGAGCGTTTCTTCAATTGCTCTAAGCAGGCTTCGCCGCTTTCCGCCAGCAGCACCTTGTACCCTTCATCCTCAAGGACGCCACGCAGCGACTCGCGGATATCGCGTTCATCATCCACCACCAGGACGCTATGCACTCTGCGACTCCCCTGCTGCCATCTCACCCGCCAGCGGCAGCTCTACCAGGAACTTTGCGCCCGCCGGCTTGTTTTCTTCCACGCGAATGGAGCCATGATGATCGTCAATGATGCGACGCACGATTGCCAGCCCCAGTCCGGTGCCGCGCTTCTTGGTGGAAAAATATGGCAGAAACAATTTTTCTTTTACCTCGCGATCGATGCCATGGCCGGTATCCGCAATCACGATCTCCAGCCCGTCGCGCCCATCAAGCAAGGACGTGGTGATATGGATTTCGCGCACGCGCGAATCCTGCATGGCTTCAGCGGCGTTATCGATCAGGTTGGCCAGCGCGCGCTTGATGGCCTCAGGATCGGCCATAGCCAGCGGCAGGTTGGCATCGAGCTGTTTTTCCACGCGTATCCCGTCCAGCCTGCCGTTGAACATTGCCAGCGTGCCTTCCACAATTTCATTGATGTCCGCCGGACGCGGCTGGGCTGCGGGAAACCGCGCCAGCGATGAGAACTCATCCACCAGCGAACGGACTGTCTGCACAGCCTCCGTGATCGTCTCCGCGCAGCCATGGATCACGTTCAACGAAGCCTGGTCTGGAACCAGCCCGCGCTCCAGATGGCGCCGAATGCGCTCGGCGGAAAGCGCGATCGGCGTGAGCGGGTTCTTGATTTCATGGGCCACGCGCCGCGCTACCTCGCGCCATGCAGCTTCACGCTGCGCCTTCAGTAGTTCGCTATAGTCCTCAAAGACGATCACGTATCCCAGCCGCTGTTTGCCATGCTGCACGGAAGAAACGGTCACGCTCACATTGAGCTTGTCTTTGTCCAGGGGAATCTCAAATTGCGCAGCCGTCACTGACATGCGGTCAGCGCGGCGCAATAGATGCTCCAGGTCGGAAGCCGTTTCATCATCGAAGACCTGGCGCAGTGTCGATCCGATCACCGGCGCACCGCCGTTCGGCCAGAACATCCGCCCGAAAGCCACGTTGCTGTGCGTGACACGCCTTTGAGGGTCCAAGGAAAGCACGCCGGTGGGGATGCTTTCCAGAATTGTTTCGATGTGCCGGCGGCGCTGCTCCAGCTCAGTGTTTGTCTCCGTTAGCGCGCGGGCAGACTCGTCAATCTTGGTGCGGCTGGATTCCAGCTCTCCAGCCATGTTGTTGAATGAAGAAACCAGTTCGCCCAGTTCGTCCGCGGCGGAAACCTCAACGCGGTGTCCCAGGTGCCCCAGGGATATCTCGCGCGTTGCCACAGCCAGCGCTTCCACCGGACGCGTGACCAGCTTGGCGACGAACAATGAAGACCATGTAGCCACAAACAGAACCAGTACGGTCAACATGGTCAACAGCAGCATGTACAAACCACGAATGCGCTTGGCCTCGTGTCCCAGCGTTTCATAGTCATGCTGGTCCTGGTTGATCTGCTCCAGCGTTGGAGAAAAATCCTTGGGAAGCGGCAGCCCAATCAAGATCGTCCCGGACTTTCCCGCCGGCGCCATGGCTACAAGATATTCCGCGTTCTGATAGACCCACTTCTCCGGAGACTGTTGAAGGCTCTTTAAGTCAGGAAGGGATTGGCGAAGCGCAGGCCACGGACGCGGCAGGTTCCAGCTTGCCACGGCCGTGTCATCTCGAATGGCCATGGCAAAGCCGTTTTGCAGCGTGTTCTGGTGACGCCGAAATTCGTGCAGCACGCCAGAGTAATTGGCAGTCTCAAACGCACGTTGAATTTCCGGAGACTCCGCAATGTCCATGGCAGTGTGGCGTGCACTGTCTCCAGTTGAGGCGGTCAACAGCGCCGCCACGCGTCCCGAGCCCTGGTGCAACGCGTTTACCGGACTCGAAAACCATTTGTCGATCGACCGGTTCATCAGTCCGTAAGAGAACATAAACATCACAATCGCAGGCGCAAACGACAGGACCAAAGCGCCGACCATCATGCGCGTGCGGAAGCGTGAACCCAGCACGCCAAGCCGCCGCTCGGCATAAAGCTTGAGCAGGTTGCGAAACAGGACGAAGGTGAGCACCACCAGCAGCAGAAAAACCAGGGCTGAAAGCGCCACCAAACCCAACGTCTGTCCGGCGGAATCTGGCCGGAGCTGCTTCAGGTTAAAAGCTTGTTGAGAAAAAACGACGCCGAAAAGTAAGACAATGCCCAGCGCCAGCGGAATCAGCAGGGCGCGCCGCTGCGTCAGGGGGAGTGAACGATTGCTTTTATCCGGTTTCTGATCGGGCACAAAACAGCTCTCGCGCCAATTGGCAAGAAGCCGCGGGAGTCCTGCGAGTCATTATAAGCTGGATGCCATCACGGTGCGGAGTAGACACTTCTCGACACGAGAGGCTGGCTCTAACGCACGATTTTTAGAACTTTCGATTTAACGGCGATCTAATCCACCTGCAGTTGTGTCAACGGCACCGGCAGTCATGTTTGTCAAAAAGTGCTTCTCAAGCAGAGCTTTGAGTTGCTGGATTGCCGCGGGCGCGAAGCGAATTGTCTGGCTCACCGTGGCGGACTCTCTCGCGTCGAGGAGCCGTATGTGTCGATCTGAAGATATTCGTTATTCACAATGGAATATGTGCACTCCACTCGGTATGAGTCCCGCTCTTCTCAAGTTTCTTGGGTGTCAATCGCCGCACGAGTGCCATCTCCGGTCCTTCCTGCAAGAATTTATTTGTGCCCAGTTTGGGTACAGGATATTATTAATAATATACGATAGTGACGTGAGAGTGATTGCGCGTCGAACTTTGAATGATTTTTCTGAATCTTTGCGCGCCTCCAAAGACTACAAGGCTGTAAAAACAGCTCTGGATGCGTGGTTTCACGAAACGCAAGCAGCAAATTGGAACTCACCGGCCGAGGTCAAAAAGAGTTATGGGAATGCAAGCATCGCTGGCAAAGACCGCGTTGTCTTCAACATTAAAGGAAATGACTATCGACTTGTAACCGCCATTGATTATCAGAGAAAGGTTGTTTTTATCAAATGGCTCGGAACGCACAAGGAATACGACCGGATTGATGTTAGGACGGTGCAATATGCGCATAAGACCGATCAGAAGTGAAGCAGATTATGACGCGGCGCTCCATCGAGTAGAAGCGCTGTGGGGCTCGGCTTCCGCGACTCCGGAAGGCGATGAACTCGATGTCCTTGTCCCCTTGATTGAGGCATACGAGCGGGAGCATCATCCGATCGATTTGCCGACCCCCATTGACGCCATTAAGTTTCGATTGGAGCAGCAAGGCAAGGACTATCGGTCTTTAATCGGAGTCATTGGGCAGCGGACTCGAGTCTATGAAGTAATGAGAGGTGCTCGGCCGCTTTCGCTGAATATGATCCGTAAGCTGCACCGCGAACTGGGAATTCCCGCGGACATATTGATACAGTCCCCTCTGCCACCTAGAATGCGCGCGAAGAGAGTATCTGGTGGGCGCAATAAAAGCCCGCGAGCGACCCGACGAGCAATCTGAACTACTCGTGGTGTTGATGGAGATCGTTGCGAACGGTTTCCGTTGCGAGCGGGACGGATCGGCAGCCGAAACCATTCGCCTATTCTCCTGTATCGATCTGTGCCCTCTGCAGTCGGTCAGAAAAATCGATATAGCACGACTTCCATTGGGTATAGAAATCGATTGCTCCCAGGCCGCCTTCGCGATGTCCATTACCGGTTGCCTTGGTCCCGCCGAAGGGCAGATGCACTTCAGCTCCAATCGTCGGAGCATTCACGTATGTAATGCCGGCGTAAATATCGCGCATGGCGCGGAAAGCCTTGTTGACGTCTCGCGTGTATACCGATGAAGACAGGCCATAAGGCACGCCATTGGCGATCTCGATTGCTTTGTCAAAGTTATCTACCGGGATCAGGCTGAGCACTGGCCCAAAGATCTCTTCCTGGGCCACGCGCATTTTTTCATTCACGTCAGTGAAGATAGTCGGCTCAAAGAACCATCCATAAGCATGGTCAGTGGTGTTCAGGGCCTTGCCCCCCGCTTCCAGCTTTGCGCCTTCATTTTTGCCAATCTGAACGTATTTTTCCGTGGTGGCCACTTGCTGCTCGTTGATTTGCGGGCCCATCTCCACGCTTTCATCCTGGCCGTTGCCCACTTTGAGCCGTTGCGCGCGATAAATCAAGCGGTCCGCGAACTGGCGATACACGCCTTTCTGTACGATCACGCGGCTGGCAGCGGTGCAACGCTGTCCAGTCGTGCCGAACGCGCCCCAGAGAACCCCCTCAAGCGCCAGATCGAGATTTGCGTCGTCCAGAATGATGATGGCGTTCTTGCCGCCCATTTCCAGCGAGCATGGCTTGAAACTCCGTGCAGCGGTTTCGCCCACAATGCGCCCCACCTCGCTCGATCCAGTAAATGAAATTGCCTGAACGCTGGCGTGCTCGGCAATCGGCGCGCCGACTTCAGGCCCAAATCCTGTCACAACATTGACCACGCCTTTAGGCAAGCCTGCGTCCGTGAGTGCCTTCAGCAGGTTGAGCGTTGAAAGCGGAGTGTCTTCCGCCGGCTTGATGACGCATGTATTGCCACAGACCAGAGCAGGCAGCAGCTTCCATGACGGAATCGCCATGGGAAAATTCCAGGGCGCAATCATGCCGCAAACGCCAAGAGGCATGCGTACGGCCATGGCAAACTTGTTGGGCAATTCTGACGGCACGGTTACGCCGAACTGCCGCCGTCCTTCGCCGGCCATGTAGTAGGCCGTATCCACGGCTTCCTGCACGTCACCGCGTGTTTCTTTCAAAACTTTGCCCATTTCACGCGTCATCAGGCGGGCGTACTCTTCCTTGCGTTCCAGCAGGATTTCCCCGGCACGGTAGATGATCTCAGCGCGCTTGGGCGCGGGAACCAGCCGCCAGCGCTCAAAAGCCTGTTTGGCTGCGGAAACCGCATCGTCCACGTCACGCTTGTCTGAGCGTTGGAATACACCAATCACGTCACGCGTGTCCGCCGGGTTCAGGTTTTCATAGGTCTGGCCGCTGCGCGATTCGACCCACTCGCCGCCGATAAAATTCTTGAAGATTTTGGCTGCCATTGATACAGAAGTTGCCTTTCGCTGGAATCAAACCCTCTATCGTACCAAGATTTCGCTCATTCGCGCACCAGTGGGCAGTTAGTGTGCCAGAACAGATATCATGAAAAATCGCAAGCAACGATTGGCCTAGCATGCTTGTGGACAAAGGGAAATCGGGAAAACGCCGGGAAACCAAGACATTCCTGGGAGGAATCCCACGTCAGATTCAGCCAAGGCAAAGTAGAATTTAGCGTGTGGAAAACAATCACTAGCCGTATTCGCTTAGGACCCTGCTGGCCGACGGGGGTTTGCGACCTCACATCCATCGAGCAGAGAAGCCAATCCCTTTGGCTTTCGCTCCGAAATCTCTTTTAGCCCTCAGCGACATTGAGCTCAGTGGGGGTGGCATCCCCCCGGAGGAGAGATGCGCCATCCCGTGATTACCCAGATTCAGGCCAAGTCCCAAAAATCCAATCAGTCATGAATGCCGACGCATTCCAATATGGGGAAGTTGCCCGAATTTAATATACCGCCAACACTTTGCAGCCTGACATTGATGCCACTTGTAGACTTGGCAGTGATCCCTACAATCAGCCCGAGGGTATCGCTTGTGCAAACAGCAGTGTAGTTCGTGTCTACGAAAGAAGATCCTGACCAAGGAACCGAGCAAGTGGCAATAGATGTATTGTTGAAAGTACAGAAACCTCCATTGGCTGTAATTCTGTTATGCAGAATGACAGACGTAGACTGCATGAAGCCGGCGGGAGGGGTCGGGCTATTTGCATTCGCGAGCACGACCTGTCCTAAAAAAATGGCGATAATCGTCAGCGCAAGCTTCAGACCGCGTCCGGTAGATTGAATCATTTCACGTCTCCTTTTCTGTTCGTACGCTTCTTCTCAAAAGCAGAAATCAATCTGTCACTTGGAGCAGAAAACGGAACGCCAGTTCCGGAGCAGTTCGAGTTTTCGAAAACCCAAGAACGGCAACTTAGAGCGTTCTTATGTTTGGGGACGAAAGGCAGAATACGACGGGTGGCAATTTTTTCATTGCGACGAACACATCGAGGAGTCGAGAAGCAGCCGCAATATACGCGCGAAATGCATGATAACAAGCGGGTTGATCTCATTTTACCCCGTCGACAACGCTCTAAATAGAAAATGCAGGCGATGCAATAATGTTGGGGAATTCATAAAATTACATTTTCATAAAATTGCATTAATGTCGCGCCGAGAGTTTTTTAATGTTCTAGAATCGTGCCGTCTAACTCTTATGTGTATAGTTTGTAAGCACCTTAAGAGCTATTAGAATCCGGATTCTATATTCTTCAAGATATAGCCACCCACGCGGACATGGTGAAAGGTAGATTGTTATGTCCATACTTCTCGCTGATGACGATCTTCACCTGGCAACTTTCCTCTCAAAATCGCTTGAATCAGAAGGTTATTCCGTCCATACCGCGCTGGATGAAGATAGTGTCATTTCCGAGCTACAGCGCCAGAACTACAAACTCATTATTCTTGATTTGAACTTCGGCCAGACGGACGGGCTGAAGCTGCTGGAAAGGCTGCGCGGCGAGGGATTGGAAACTCCTGTCATGGTGTTGAGCGCGCGCAACCGCGTCTCTGACAGAATCCAGTCGCTGAACCTGGGCGCGGACGATTACATCACCAAGCCATTTTCCTTCCAGGAACTGGCCGCGCGGACAAATGCGTTGCTGCGCCGCAAGGCCGATCCAGCGCTGAACGTGCTGCGCGTGGAAGATCTGGAACTTGATCCGGGATCGCGCAAAGTCCATCGTGGGAAACACGAAATCAAGCTTAGTCCCAAGGAATTCGATCTTCTGCTTCTGTTGATGCGCCATGCCGGCGAAACCGTGACGCGGCATGACTTATTGCATGAGTCCTGGGGACTGGAGCCGGAAACCGACAGCAATCTTGTGGACGTTTATGTGAACTACTTGCGCAAGAAGGTCGATTTTACTGATGAACCTAAGCTGATTCACACAGTCAGAGGTGAAGGTTATAGGATTGGAAGGCCCGCCCCATCACAGACTGTGGATCCGGCTTCAGAACCCAGTTCGGACGCCGCCCATGCAGAACTGCATCATAATCATCAGCCCAGTGCTTTTATCGGCATGGATGATGCTGTGGGCGTGCAGCAAACTCCTATGCGGGCATTGATTCACTCAGTCGCACATGATTTGGCGCAGCCGCTTACCAGCATACGTTGCTTTCTGGAAGTCATGGGCATGCATGCGGATGGTCCTCGAACGTTTCCGGCGGACCTGAAAATTATTGAGCAGCAGGCGGACCGCGCTATCTCTCTGGCCAAGGGAGTATCAGCGCTGGTGCGGGACGTCCCAGTGCCCAGCGGGCCATGGATATCACTGGATGCGCTGTTCAATGAGCTGTTTAACGATTTTATTGTGTTGCTTCACTCTGGTTTGTTAACGCTGGAGCGCGAGTGGGACTCTTCCATCCAGGTCACCAGCAGTCCGGTGCTGCGCCATCTGATGGTGTTGTTCCTGAGCAAGCTGGTGGGCAGGAATACCAGGCCGCTGGTGCTTACAATTTCAGCGCAGGCCAATGAGGGCCGTTGCCTGCTTAAAATGAAGTGGGAGGCGGCAGATGATTCTCTGCCACCGCTGGTGGACGCGAAGGGAATTATGGCCAAGGAACTCGCCTACATCCAGGAGCTGGTTTATTCCATTGGCGGTGAAATGTCGCTTATAGACGGGCGTACTAAAATTCTGCTGAAACTGCCCGCCGCAACGCAGGGTAGCAGGCAGAATATGGTGCACTAAATCGCCGGCAAATTTTGCGGATTGATTATTCTCCCATCACGACGACCACCACTCGTTTAGAGCGCTGGCCGTCGAATTCCGCGTAGAAAACCCGCTGCCACGTCCCTAACAGCAATCTGCCGTTGGTCACCGGAAGAATTACCTGGTGGTGTATGAGCAGCGCCTTCAGGTGTGAGTCGCCATTGTCCTCCCCGGTTTCATGGTGCAGGTACGCTTCATTGAATGGCGCAAGCTGCTCCAGCCATTTGTCGATGTCATGGATCAATCCTCGTTCGTCGTCATTCACATAAACGCCGGCTGTAATATGCATGGCGGAAACCAAAGCCATGCCGTTCGTCACGCCGCTGGCATGCACAATTTTTTCTACCTGCGGCGTAATGTGGATGTATTCGCGATGCTTCTTGGTGTTAAAGGTGAGATATTCTGTATGAAATTTCATGCCGCCTGCCTTGGCTCGAGTCTCGCTGATCAGTTTATATGACGGCTAAGAAACGAACGAAGCCGCCCAGCGTTGCCGTGAACGCATCAAAATTAACATGACCAAACGTTCAAATCGCGTCTCTGCCGCACCCATCCCGGAGAAGCACACTCTGCCTGCTCTGCGCATCGCTGCAGCGGGCTGCAAAGCGTGCGACCTGTGGAAGATGGGCACGCAGACTGTCTTTGGCGAAGGACGCGCAAACGCCCGGGTGATGATGGTGGGAGAACAGCCCGGCGACAAAGAAGATTTGCAGGGTAAGCCATTTGTGGGGCCAGCGGGCATTGTTCTGGACAAGGCGTTGGCCGCCTCCGGAATCGAACGCAAGGACGTTTACGTAACCAACATCGTAAAGCATTTCAAATGGGAACCGCGCGGCAAACGCCGCTTGCACAAGAAGCCCAATGCTCTGGAGATAAGCGCATGCCGTCCCTGGCTGCAAGCCGAAATCAATGTGGTTAAGCCTGAAGTGGTGGTGCTGCTGGGCGCCACTGCCGCACAAGGCGTGCTGGGAAACCAGTTTCGCGTAACCAGGCAGCGTGGGCAGTGGGTGCAATCGAACATTGCGCCGCTGGTGATGGCGACCGTTCATCCTTCATCAATTCTGCGTGCTCCCGACGACGACTCCCGGCATGAAGAAATGCGTAAGTTTGTGGCCGATCTGAAGACAGTCGCAAATCAAATTCAAAAAAGACGCGCCGCATAGGCTTGGCAATAGACCTCACCTGGGCGTGAGACTCCACTCTTGATAGGCGCGCTGATCTCAGCCGCTCAGGCGGATTTCAGGTTCCAAGGTTCTTTGGCAAAAAGAGCTGTTGAAAGCAAGGCCAATACCCCCGAACTGAAGCGGCAGAGCTGTTAATCAAAGAGTAAAATCGGCAATCGGGACGATGAAAAAAGTTGATACGGGTTTGGGGCCGATTGAACGCGAAAAAACGACTTCAACAGCCTTTTGACAGTCCTTTCGAATTGCACTTTTATCTTTTGTTTGCAACAAAAGTGCCTTAGGGGGTGGGGGCATGAAAAAAATTTACTAAAGCGTAAAATCTATAGCACTCGATTTGAACGTACGTTGGGTACGGCTGGAAACGAAAAAGAAAGTGGTGCATCTTGATAAGCATGGGACGAACTTTGGCAGTGGCAATTCTGGTGACTGCAGCAGTCTGTGTCTCAATTGTCGTCGCTAAGACGACGGAGCCCGGCGTGCCACGCAGGGCTGTGGTGGTGGAGCTATTCACTTCAGAAGGATGTTCCAGTTGTCCGCCGGCGGATGAGTTGCTGGGGCGTTTGCGCCAGGACCTTTCCGCCAAAAACATCCAGGTGATCCCACTGGGGTTCCATGTGGATTACTGGAATTCACTGGGATGGAAAGACCGGTTCTCCTCGGCGGAGTTTACGCAGCGGCAGGAGCAGTACACCCGATCGCTGAAAGTGGACGGCCCATACACGCCTGAGATGGTGGTGGATGGCGGAGTGGAATTTGTGGGCAATGATGCCGGACAGGCGCAACGCACGATCCGGCAGCAGGCCAGCCAACTGGAAACTGCACAGGTAAAAATCGCTCCAGCCGGAGCGGACCAATTGACCATTCAGGTCAAAGGTCCTGCATCATCGGGCAACGCTTTGGTTATGCTGGCGATCACTGAGGACAACCTTACGACTCGAGTAGGCGCGGGCGAGAACGGTGGACGCACACTGCATCATGCGGCTGTCGTCCGCGAGTTGAAAGAGGTGGGCATGCTGCACAACGGCACGATGGAAACCACGGTGCCGCTCAAGCTGGAAAAAGACTGGAAGCGAAACGACCTGCATGCGGTGGTGTTTGTGCAGCAAGGGCCCAGCGGAAAGATTGAAGGAGCGGCTTCAGTTGCCTTGGCGGACCAGTTGCGCTGACGTGCGGCCCAGTTTCTCAAGCTCATCCTGAAAAAGATGATTGTTGGGGAACTGCTGATGCAGCGCTTCCAGCTTGCGGCGCGCGTCATCAGTGTTCTTGAAGCGCACGTCCTCAAACACCACCAGCAGGCGGGCAAACGGAGCAAGATAGTGGGCGTGGTCTGCGGCCAGCGTTAGTTCCTTTACGCCTTCGCCTTCATCGCCCTTGAGTCCTCCCAGACGAAGCACCCAGCGCACCGGAGCGGATTTACGCGCCACAATCACTTTGCCCATTCCAGTGGCGACATAAGCGTCATAGGAATCCGGGGACTGGGCCAGCAGTTTCTCAGCATACGTTGTGGCGGTCTTTATATAGGAGATAGCCTTGAGGTCTTTCTTGGTAAAGATCCCAAAATCATCGCCATGAAGGCCGTTGATGAGTGAAAGCGCCAGCAGCGCGCGGGCATCATTCTGGTTGCGGTTCAACCTGTCCTGGGCCAGCTTTTCCGCCTGGTCAAGGCTGCTATCGAAAATTTTCTTGTTGCCGGCGTCCCATGAGTAGGCATCGCGGGAGTTGTAGCTATCGTCGGTGGCAAAGAGCTCACTGCGGAGAATGTGCAGCCGGTCGAGCTCGCGGAAGAACGCTACCCAGGCCTGCGCCACATAAGGCAAGGGATCGTCCTGAGCAACGGCTTTGGCTTCATCGGCAGCCTTGAAGGCGTCCTGAAATTTCAGATCATACATGGCGTGGTAAGACTGGGCCAGCTTTTCTTCAACGGTCGGTGATTTAGAGGCCACTTGCTGAAGTTGCGCCGATGCACCGGCCACAAGGGCCAGCATGACAAGGATCAGGAAAGCAGCAGTTTGCAAGGGTTTTCTGGGTTCCAAAGATACTCTCCAAAGGTCCTTCAGCCTATCGGCATGCTAACAGGTCGCGTGGGCTTTGCCGATGTACGAAAGGATATGTCCCCGCAGATGCACCAACAAATGCACCTTTCAGGGGGCAATGTTCGGGGCAGGTTGTTCAATCTGGGATGTTTTTATTGTAAATGAGAATTGCCGATTAGTTCTGGCCGGGGCCGGCGGCAGGATGGTCCAATTTGGCAATTTCCTGCAAAAAGAGCGGGTTATTGGGAAAGTGTTCGCGGAGCCACTCAAGCTTTTTGCGGGCGGCAGCGGTGTTCTTATGGCGAAGATCGTCGAATGCAAGCAGGATGCGGGCAAAAGGCATGAGAAAACGGCCATGATCTGCCACGAGCGTCAGTTCCTTTACGCCCTCTTCCTGATCACCTTTGAGCCCGCCCAGGCGCAGCATCCACCGGACCGGAGCGGCCTTGCCTCCGATGATGTATTTGCCCATGCCAGTGGCGATGTAAGCGTCGTAATAGTCAGGCGAGATAGCCAGCAGTCGCTCAGCATAGCCGTTTGCGGATTTGGTGTAAGAAAGCGCGCTGAATTTTTTCTTGGCGATGAGAGCGGCATCGTCGGCGCGCAATCCTGTGGCGAGCGTTAAAGCGAACAAAGCTCTCGGATCGTCTTTGCTCTCCTTCAGGCGCTCCTGGGCCAGCTTTTCTGCTCCGGCCAGCGCAGTGTCAAAGTCCTTGCGGCGTTGCGGGTCCCAGGTGAATGGCGGCCCGTCGGCGAATTTGTCATCGGCGGCAAAGAGTTCGCTGCGCAGAATATGCAGATGATCGAATTCACGGAAGAGCGCAGCGCAAGCCTGCGCCACCCATGGAACAGGATCGTCATTGGCCATGCGTTTTGCGGATTCAGCCAGGCGCATCGCTTCATCGAAACGCAAGTTGTACATGGCGTTATAACTTTGATCCAGAAGCGCATCTAGATTTTGCGTTTGCGCGCTGATGGTCGGCTTCACGGCGGTTTGGGCAACGGCGCTGGCTTGCCAGGACAATGCGATGATCGCAATTGCCACCAATCTATTCCTGGCTTGGCTGCCGACTGACAATAGGTCCCTCCCTGCGGCATTCCGCAGCATAACAGGTTGGATGCATTTCACTGCAGACGATCACTGCTTAGAAGCGATTTGCCTTTAATTAGATAAAACACATAAATGGAAGCGCAAAGGGTTAAGAATTGTTTTCTTGCTTGCCGGGAATATTTCCTTCCCTACTCAGTTTGAATGAGTGAGATAAGCGCGACAGCCAAGAGCGGCGCGAAACTCCAACAGGAGGAAGCAATGGCGGACAAAACGAAAGACGAAATTCTGCATGACCACAACCATGACGGCATTGATCGCCGCGGCTTTTTAAAGTGCATGGCATGGGCCGGCACTGGGGCCTTTTGCGTGATGCAAGGCGGCGTGCTCAAGTCTTACAGCCTGAGCGGGCTCGCCGGGCGCAGCGCCAAGGAGATGAAAGGCGAACTGAGCTTTGTCCAGATCAGTGACAGCCACATGGGGTTCAACAAGCCTGCCAACACTGATGTTGCAGGAACTTTGAAAGCGGCGATCGACAAGATCAACGCATTGCCGACGCAACCGAGCTTCATTCTTCACACCGGCGACATCACGCATCTTTCCAAGCCGGAAGAATTTGATGGCGTTGACCAACTGCTGAAAAGCGCCAGCGCCAAAGATGTCTTTTATGTGCCCGGCGAGCACGACGTCATCGGCGACGATGGCAAACAATATCTTGAGCGCTACGGCAAGAACGCCAAGGGAGCGGGCTGGTACAGCTTTGACCAGAAGGGCGTTCATTTCATCGGGCTGGTGAACGTGATGAACCTGAAAGCCGGAGGACTGGGCAGCCTGGGCACTGAGCAACTGGAATGGATGGAAAGCGAAGTAAAACATCTTTCCAAGAGCACGCCGATTGTTGTGTTCGCGCACATCCCGCTGTGGAGCGTTTATCCGGAGTGGGGCTGGGGAACCGACGACAGCGCGCAGGCGCTGGGCTATCTCAAGAAATTTGGATCGGTCACGGTGCTGAACGGCCACATCCACCAGACCATGCAAAAGGTGGAAGGCAACGTGACATTTCATACCGCGGCGTCCACGGCGTTTCCTCAACCCAAACCGGGAGAAGCGCCTTCACCAGGGCCAATGAAAGTTCCGGCGGAACAACTGCGCAGTTTGCTGGGCATCCGCGATGTGAACTATGTCCAGGGCAAGCACGCGCTGGGCGTGACCGATTCGACCTTGGAATAAATTTCCCGACACACAAAAACGGAGAGTAGCAAGTCATGAAAAGAACAGTTTTAACATTGGGTTTTGCGACGCTCGCCATCTTGATCATCATGATGGCGGGCCGGTCCACGACTTTTGGCGCGACGATGGAAGACAAGGCCGCGACACAGGTTAAAATCGACAACTTTGTTTTTTCACCAAATCCTGTGACGGTGCCGGTGGGCAGCACGATCCGCTGGACCAATCAGGATGACATTCCTCACAACGTTGTGAGCGATGACAAAAGCTTCAAATCCAAGGCGCTGGATACGGATGAGACTTTTACCTACACATTTACCCAGCCAGGCACTTATACATACTTTTGCTCGATCCATCCCAAGATGACCGGCAAGATTGTGGTGCAGTAAATGAACCCCTTTGACCTGAAATCGGCCCTGCTGGCCCGCCACGCTCAGCACGTTGTGCTGATTCACTTCCCTATCGCGTTGTTCCTGGTGAGCGTCGCTTTTGATATCGCGGCGCAGTGGTGTAGCAAGGCTGCATTCGCGGCAGTGGCTTATTACAACCTGACGGTGGCCGCCGTTTCGTCCGTTCTGGCGGTTGCCACGGGTTTAATGGCGTGGCACTGGCAGCTTGAGGGTCAAAAACTGAAAGGCACTCTGCTGCTGCACTTGCTGCTGGGATTGGGATCGACTCTATTCATCTGGCTGGTATGGTGGGTACATTTTCGCGGCCGCAAACCGGAACGCACGCTGCCCATGTATCGGTTCCCTTTGGAGATGGCGGCGGCTGGCGTAGTGGCCCTCACTGCTCATCTCGGCGGATTCCTGAGCGGCGTTAATGCTGGGGTGTGAAGGAACTCGAATGACGCAGCAAGGGGCTTGCCGTCTCGATAAGCACAGAAGCATTTCAGACAGGAAACGTTCACGAAGGAGAGTAAAATCATGGCCGCCACCGTTGTTGCGCGAGGGAATGTGAGCGGCCTGGAAAATAAGGACTTCGAAAAACTGGCGATTCCGCTGCTGGACGGGCTGTATAACTTTGCCCGATGGCTATGCGGTGACCCCGACGAAGCCCGCGACCTGGTGCAGGAAACGTTCTTGAAGTCCTTGAAAGGCTTCTCGTCGTTCCGCGAAGGCACAAATTTTCGGGCATGGATGTTTCGGATCCTGCGCAATACGTTCCTGACCAGCAGGACAGGGCTGGAGCGGCGCAACACGCAGCAGGAAGATGAAGAAGGCGTGGCCGAGATTTCCATCAGCCAGGAAACTCCGGAGATCGCGCTGATACGGCGCGCGAATACCGAGCTGGTACAGTCCGCAATTGCACAGCTGGCTCCCGCATTTCAGGAAGTGATTCTGCTGGCCGATCTGGAAGAAATGAAGTATCAGGAAATCGCGGAAGCGCTGGACATACCGATTGGCACGGTGATGTCTCGGTTGGCGCGGGCAAGAAAACAGGTGCGCGAGCACATTGTGCTGACGTTGGGCGGCAGCAGGACTGTAGGTGTAAAGTGACAAACTGCGAATGGCGGGAAAAAATCGGGCTATATGTGGATGGCGAGCTGGAGCCACGCGAAGAGCAGGCCATCGGCGACCATCTGCAAAGCTGTGCCGATTGCTCCGCGGCAGTGGTGGAACAGCAGGCGCTGAAGAAAGCTGTCCGCCTGGCCGGCAAACGCTTCACAGCGCCGCCGGAACTTTATGCCAGCATACATCGGCAAATGCGGCCGAAGAAAAGTACAGGCTTGTGGCTGAAAGCCAGCGCACTAGCAGCGTCTGCGGTCTTGTTGGCCATTGTTGCATTCGCCTGGATCTCGCGTCCCTCGGCATCCAACGCCACACTTGCGCAATTAATTGATCAGCATGTGATCATGCTGGCCAGCGTTAATCCGGTGGATGTGGTTTCCAGCGACAAGCACATGGTGAAGCCATGGTTTCAGGGAAAGCTTCCGTTCACGTTCAATCCGCCAGAGCTTGCCAAAGACTCGCCGTTCACTTTAATCGGCGGCAAATTGATCTACGCGCAACACGCTCCCGGCGCGGAGCTGGTGTATCAGGTGCGGCAACACAAAATGTCCGTCTTTATCTTCCAGGCACGCGATGTACACGGCGATCCCTCTCCCGCCAATCAGACCTTTGTAGTAAATGGCTGGCAACAGGGCGGACTGCAATATTACATTGTGACGGATGCACCGCGCGAAGACGCCGACCGGCTGCGCGAATTGCTGCAAGACGCGAACCGGTAGAGGAGCTACCCTACTGCCGGTTCGATGTCTGTTGTCTTACTTCTTCCCTGTTGGCTTCACGTCGGCTTTGGGCATGTACGGGACAGAGCTTACTTTGGAAACATAGCGACTGGCCAGCTTCCAATTTTCTCCATCTTTCTTCCATACATCTACCACAAAAAATTCGCCGCTATCGGCCTTGCCCTTTGACACCGCCTGCTGGAGACGGTCAAATTTCACCACGACGGCATTGCCCAGATCAATGGCGGACATCTGGCGGACCACGAATGACTTGAGCGTGTAGTCCTTCGCCATCACTGAATCCAGCCAATCATCGCCGGGCATGGGGTCCGCGTCCGGCATCTCGATGTACAGATCGTCGGTCAACATGGCTTGCGCGGCAGCTTTATCTTTTTTCTGTACGGCCTGAAGCAGTTGATTTTCCAGCTTGGTGAATATTGAGACTTGTCTAGTTGCAGTGATGATGCGGGGACTAAGCGCAGGCTTCACCGGCTCCTGCGTGGCGGAAAAGATACTTGTGGCAATCAGCACTGACAACAAACTCACAAAAAAACGAGGCCGCATCTTGAGCAATCTCCCTTGTGTTGGCAATCAAGATCATTCTAATAAAGAAATGCTGCTTGCAAACCCGCGTTTGTATTCCATTCCTGTCCCCGGAACAGTGCCCATGGTCGGCGGAAGAAGGCCTGGAACATAGCAGTTGCGGTTCTGTTCCATTGGCGTCGATCCTGGTTATCCTAATTTTGTAGAAGGTGTTGAATCGCTATGTCCGTAAAAAAAGCCGTCCGGCGAACCGGACGGCTTCTGGTGGAATACAACAAAAGTTTTACTGGAACGTTCCACCCAGGGTCTGGTCGCAACCACCTCCCCGGCTATTCTCCCAGTTCATCTGAATCATCCAGTTCTTTCCCCCAAGGGTTTGATTGAACTTGGCTCCGTTTGAAGCGGTTTGAGTTGTGCCAAAGCGGAAGTTGCACTTGTCGGCGTTTTCATTTCCGGCCGAGTCAAACCAGGCATTCAGGTCGGGATCGGAAATGGCTTCTTCCGTCTCATGGCCAATCACGTTGGCCATACCATCAGCGCCTCCGCCACTTCCGGTGGTGCTGTTCGGCCCGGTGGACTGAATTTCGCAGCCTGATGGGCATTGGTCAACATTGCCGATGAAAGCCCATTTTATATCGGCGCCGTTAAGAGTCTGGTGAGTGTGGAATCCGCAGAACTGGGTGCAGAATCCGCTCTCTTTGACGTTCGACGAACTCAGGAAGAGGTACACGCCGTTAGGATCTGTAGGCAAACCGCCGCTGGTGAGCTGGGCGGAAATAGCCGCTGAGATTCTGCTGTTTCGCAGCCTTGTACCTTGTGATCCGGTATCAAAGACCTGCTTGACCAGGGTCATGGCGCCGCTGACATTGCCCGCATTGTCGCCATATGTGGAATTGATTTTCTCGTAGCCACTGTTGCTCAACCCTCCGATGAAGGTGTCAATCAGGCTCACGGTGGTCTGAGTGTTCGAGCCGGTACCGTTCCAGTTTCCGTACCAGATGATGTAAATAGGAACGGTGTTGTGCAGGACCGGTCCGCCGTTATAGTTCATGCCGTTGCCAGTAACCACGGCCTGTCCAGTTGGACCGGCAGGGACGGTAATGGCATGACCGTCACCTGTAGGGGCCATTTTCTCGCCCGGGCCAGCTTGCTGTTCTCGTACTTTTTGCGCCATCAGGAAACTGGCGGACAAGATCACACAAAGAAAAACCAGAAATCTTACCTTTCCAAGGGGAGCTACCATGCTGACCTCACTAGTAAGGGATTTGCGATCTGTTGGACGAACGAACAGAAGAAGCCGGAAATTATATGAATGGGCATTGGAAACCGCACTCCACGAGCCCATCAGCCGGTTGGCTGGTGTTTCAGAAGTGTACTCCCTTGGTTATGGAGCGGCAACTCAGCCAGGAATCATGGCGATCTCTGGCTCCGGAATAAAAAAGCCGTCCGGCGAACCGGACGGCCCTTCCGTAAAGATAGAACTAGCTGGTAAAGAATGCTCCGCCAAGAACCTGATCGCAACCGCCGCCGCGGCTGTTTTCCCATTCCATCTGGATCATCCAATTGTGGCCGCCAAAGGTCTGGTTGAACTTAGAGCCGTTGGGCGCAATTTGCGTAGGACCGAACTTGAAGTTGCACTTGTCCGCATCTTCATTACCGCTGGAATCAAACCAGGCATTGAGATCGGGATCAGTGATGGCTTCTTCTGTTTCGTGTGTCATCACATTGGCCATTCCGTCCGCGCCGCCTACGCCAGTTGCCGGGCTGTTGGGGCCGGTGGCCTGGATTTCGCAGCCGCTGGGGCACTGGTCAGTGTTGCCGATGAACGCCCACTTGATATCGGCGCCGTTGATCGTCTGATGGGTGTGGAAACCGCAGAACTGGGTGCAGAATCCGCTTTCCTTGACGTTCGAGGAGGTTGCAAAGATATAGATGCCGTTAGGATCGGTCGGCAGATGGCCAGCAGTTAACTGGGCGGAAATGGCCGCGGTGATGTTGCTGTTCCTGAGCCGTGTTCCCTGCGAGCCAGTGTCAGAGACCGCCTGGACGAAATTCAGATGGCCGCTCACGTTTCCAGTGGTATCGCCGTACGTGGTATTGATCGCCTCATAGTTGGAGCCGCCCAGAGACGTGCTCGAGAGGAACCCCTGGAGAAGGGTTTGAGTGGCTGCAGTGTTCGATCCTGTGCCGCTCCAGTTTCCGTACCAGATGATGTAGATCGGGACCGGACTGCCCTTCAGTACCGGGCCGCCGTTGTAGTTGATGCCGTTGCCTGTGACTACAGCCTGGCCAATAGGACCAGCCGCAACTGCGGCAGCAGTACCGTCACCATTTGGAACCATCCTGTCGCCGGAAGGAACTGATGGGTGAAGTACCGACTGCGCCATCACGAAGTTCGCGGCCAACAGGATGAAGAGAAGAGCTAACGCGTATCTAAATTTTCCAAGAGGAGCTTTCATTTGTGAATGACCTCGATGTCAAAGAGTTGCTGCGTCTGTTGAATATGAAATGAACAGAAGAAGCCGGAATAAATTATTCGGACGATTCTCATGAAATAAATTGAATTGACTGATACTGATTTCTGATTCGCGGCCCCCCGGAATCGAGCAGAACAGAATGTCCGGAATCGTACCACGAGATTCAGCTGAGCACAATCACAATTAAGCCGCTTTTATGCGCCAAATATGCGGCTTTCAAAGCATCGGCAGGCCGGCAATCCAGCCATGTTTTGTTTTCCCATTACAAGCAACTTCCCGCATAATTCGCCAGCAGTGGCGCTTTCTAAAGTGGAATAAGGGGCCGCCAGGAGCGGGCGGCCCACAAATTTAAGTTTGTTTTACAGGTGCTGCGCGCAAGCGCCGCCACCGGAATTTCTCCAGTTTTGTTGCAGCAGCCAGTCGTTGTTGCCAAAGGTCTGGTTGAACCTTGAGCCGGCAGCTTTTGCGGCAGCGCTGCAAATGCTGGTGGATGTACAGGTGGAAAGAGCGCCGAAATTGAAATTGCATTTGTCGGCGTTTTCCTGTCCGCTCGAATCAAACCAGGCGTTCAAGTCAGGATCGGAAATTGCCTCTTCCAATTCATGCGACATCACGTTTGCCATGCCGTCCGCGCCGCCAACGCCCGTTGCAGGGCTGTTGGGGCCGGTCGTCTGGGCTTCGCAGCCGCTGGGGCAACGATCAGGATTGCCGACGAACGAATATTTAATATCGACGCCGCCCAAGGAGGCGCGGGTATGAAAACCGCAGTATTGCGTGCAGAAGCCTGAGGTCTCATTAATGTTTGAAGAGGTTAGTACAAAATATACGCCATTGGAGTCGCGGGGCAAGGCTCCGCTGTTCAGCGCATTGCTGACTGTAGTCTGCAAGCTCGAATCGGTTAAATTCGTTGAACTGCTGACGATTGTGCTGCCGGCAAAGGAAACATTGCCGCTCACGTTGCCGGTGGTATCGCCATAGGTGGTGTTGACTTTTTCTATATTCGATCCGCCGATGCTGCCGAGAAAATGCTCGATCAGACTTCTGGTCGCAGCCGTATTCGATCCCGTGCCGCTCCAGTTGCCATACCAGATAATGTAAGCATGGACAGGATTGCCTTTCATGACCGGACCGTTGTGATAATTGATGCCATTGCCGGTCACCACGGCCTGACCAATGGGGCCGGGTTTAGCAGGCTCTATGGTTGTTGGAAGAACGTTGGGAACGTGGCCGGTGGGAGCCTTGTCGGCTGTCTGTCCCGGATTGTCAACATGCTGGTTGAGCTGCTGCGCGGCCATAAAGCTCACAGCCAAAATCAAAAAGAAAAAAATAGATACAACTTTAATTTTTCCCTGGGGAAACGTCATTTCTGTGACCTCATCTTTGTTGGGTTGTGCTGCGTCTGTCGAATCCAGATGAACAGAGGAAGCCGGTATGAAAAGGAGCAATTTTCGCCACACTGAAAGTCCAGCGTTATGATGATCGTTCGTCTTTCTGGCGGAGAGAACAAGCCAGGAAGTCGGCTAAGCGTGCTGGAGCTTAGCATCCGTAACATGAGGGCGGAGAATAAATCCCAAAAAATCCGGAATGCGGAAATGGGAAAGCGGCGCAAAAGAAAGATAGGATTTCTGTAACTTTTTCGGTTTTCAGTGAAAGTCACTCGGATTCAAGCCATGTGAAGGACTGCGGTAAACGGCACTTTGTCCTGGCGATAAAAGATCTCGCGCAATGGCTTGTCAGGCGGGGAAAATCATGCCTGCTGTTACGAAATCACGATTTTCTGTTCCCATGGGTCCTCACCATCAGGAACAGAAGCGGCAGCCTGAGGGATGGAAGCAGCGGCGGCTTGCGGCGACGCGGGTGTTGGCAAACCTGGTTCCACCATCGGCTGGTCGAGTGGCGGAGCGATAGGGCGAGGATCGACCGGCAACAAGCTTGAGTTCTGCGCGGCCCATTTTGCCGCCAGCCCATTTAATGGGCTCTTGGTGTTGTACTCCTGATACGAAATCATTCGGCCAATGCGAATAATAAGATCGTCCAGAGACTCTGAAGCGGCCCAGAAATCGCCGATGCAGACCGAACTGTCATCAAAATTTGGATGGAAGACCGGCGTGAGCATGCGGCATTGTGGCGCACGCCGCGGATATCCCAGAGAAAGATTTACTTCCAGCAAATGATCGTTGCGCTCCAGGATGGCGCCATCAGGGGCCACATATAAACCGCGCACCAGATACTGAAAGCGATACAGTTCCGGCGGCATTCCGGCGGTGCCCACAATGCGGATCAACGGCCATCCGGAGAAGCGCTTGAACAAAGAATCGTGATCGAGTTTTAGCCGGCGGATTCTGGGTGACAACATGAAGATCAACTCAAGAAAGAAAATGCGCCATTTCTGGCAACGGCGAAAAACAAAACAATGAGATACAAACAAACGGCTATCGGACGTGAAATTCGGAGATCAGGTGCATGGCCGCGAAATATCACCGAGGTATACCAGAAAATAAACCAAGTCAAAACCATCGGTATAAGTACGGTCACCAACGCGTTATATCGTATGGCCCCACTGAAGTCGAAATGGAGCAGATGATAGAGCGCCCTCGTGCCTCCGCATCCGGGGCACTGCAAACCAGTAAGAGCATAAAACAAACATCGAGGATAAAAAGAATGTTCAGTGGGAGGGAAGGTGTATAGCACACCGAACCCGGCCAACAGTCCTACGGCGGAAATATGCGCCCGAAATTTGGCATTCATTTTCATTGTGTCGGTAAATACCCCGTTTTCTTCCAGTTGGCGATACGTGTGAAATGGTACTGAAAGTAATACACCGCGAAAAAGAATGTCATCACTCCGCTCAGCCGCAGATTGATTGGTTCCGTAGTGTTGTAATAATTTTCAATCGAACTACGCATCTGAAAAATTCCGATCAGGTGCAACACGGCTCCTGCGAGAGCGATAAGAAGAAACGAGACGAGGGCCAATGTCGGGGGTTCCTGGCGATTGGCGCTCGCAGCCGTGAAGAAAACGATAAAAGCTACTATTGAAGTAACTATGCCGCCAATCAGGAAGGCCAGCGACTTGCCTTCCCGATCAAGCTTTTTCACAAAGCCGGCTTCGACGAATAGCCACACGATTTGAAAGAAACCACAAAAGAAAGAGATCAGCAGGACCAGCGCCCAATGAAAATCTGGCGGTACGGGACCTGTGGTCACCGCAGGCATAGCGCCTTGCGCACCGTAAGCATTGCCGCCACCCGCGTAAACGGTCCCTTCACCGTAAGCCGGTGTGCCAGCCGCGTACCCAGGCTGGATGGGTGCAGGAATGGGAATGTTGCCGATGACTTGCGATACGGGCGTCCACTCCGTCATGCCCTCGCTGCGCGTCAGGTCAGTTGGCAAAATGCTTCCCTGCGCGACGTAGCGCTGGAGATCGGCCAGAGTATAAGGGCCATACTCATTGAGTTCGCGCTGAATGTAATATTTCATTCTTCACCCAGTCACTCAGCTAAAACGCAGGCCGGTGCTGTCCTTTTCCACGATGCAGATTTCAATGATGGCCCATATCCACGAAACAATACCGAGATAACCAAGCGTCAAAACCGTAAGGCAGAGTTGTCCGACCGCGCGGCCGGTGTATCCGGCATAAAAATTGTGAACTCCAAGTCCGCCGAGAAAAATGCCAAGAACAATGTAGCTTGTCCGGCTCTTGTGTGTGGGGCCATAGGCCGGCGCAGCAGAAGAATTTACCGGCGCAGCATACGAGTATGCCGCAGGACTTGGCGTGGCGACTGGAGCCTGTGCGGGCGCTGTAGCGGACGCCTGCGATAAGCCGAGCGGCCCGCTGTAGCGCGATGGTTGATAGCCTTGTACCGGAGCCGGCTGCTGCATCACAGGGGCATATTGCTGCGCAACAGGAGCATACTGCTGGGTCGGTACCGAGACGGCGCTTAAATCGCTGAGCGCAACCTGCACCTTAGGTTCGTCGGCGGGGGCGCGCTTGCAGCCGAAGACGGTGCAGCCGCCATTTTCCTGGTAGCAATCTTCATGATGCGGCATACCGCAGGCGGTGCAGAAAATCCGCGGCGGAGAAGCCTCGTCAAACGGCATGCGGCAATAGGGGCAGACAGGCTCGGCCATTAATTCCTCTGCCTTTCGCGAAAGTGAAACGCATACCGCCCGATCTGGATAAGATCTCCGCTTTGCAATGCGCGATTGCGCGCTGGCGCTCCGGAAACAAATACCGGCGCATCAGAACGGATGAACGTCTGCGCGCCACGCAATTCGATGATGCCATGCTGAGGAAGAATGCTGGTGTCCTTGAAGAGATAAATGTCGGACGACTGGCTGCTGCCGATGGTGGTGATCGGCTTATAAAGGATGAATTGCTTACCCGCCAGCGGTCCCGAAGCCACATAAAGCCAGCGGTCTTTAAGGGCGCTTTCAACAATGCCGATGGCAACGCCCGTGGCAAGCCCGAGCAGCGCAAAGCCAACGCCGCGGCTCACTCCGCCGGTTTTAGTGGCAAAGCTGATGGGGTCGAAGACCATGCCGCCCAACGCAGCGCCAATCAGTCCGCCGAAAATTCCGTACTTCGTCTTGGTCATGGAGCGGTCCACCAAGCCGTAGATAATTCCTCCGGCAACGCCGAAAACGGCCCATGCGAGGCCGCGGACGATCCAGAAAGCGGGATTCTTTGCCGTCTGGACGCCTAGCGAAAAGAGAATCGCCGTACCGACGGCAAAAAATATGTTCGCAATCCAGTCAAAGATGAAACCGCCCACCAGTCCAAGCGCCAGGCCAAGCAAACCACGAACCATGGCTTTTTTTGCAGAGCGTTCAACGATGCTTTCCGCCACTCCAAGGCCCAGACAAGTAAACATGACGACTAAGGGGAGAATGACGATGTTTCCCCAGCGGATCCCGGCACGTGAATCAATGAAAAAAGGCTCACAGATGCCCCAGCCGGCAAGTGCGCCAAGCATCCCAGCAATGCCAAGATAGAACCACCCCTGTAAAAAGATGCTGCCTTTCTCTTCCGTTACCATTGCAGGACCATCGGCAGGGGCCGCGATGTTGCCATACTGTTTGGTTCCGGCTGCAACAGGCGCCATGTTTCCGGCGGGGGTGGCTGCCGGCATTTCTACGCTGGCCAGGTCTTCCAGCGTAATCTTTAGCGTCGGTTTGTCGTCAGTGCTTGCCATTGTTTCCTTTTGCCTCAGGAGCTTTCTGCCGCGGAGCTTGCTGTTGTGGCGATTGCTGAGGCTGGGTTTGCTGAGGTGAATCCTGCTGCGGAACTTGTGGGGCCGCCACTATTCCATTTCGCTCCGGATCCATTGTGAGCAGGATGCGGCACGCTTCAAGTGGGTGATTCATGATCTGCTGGTAAGAATCCAGCACGGGCGATACCTGCCAGTTCCGCAGCATGTACCCGGACACCAGTCCCAAAAGCATGATTGCCAGATAGCCCAGAACCCGCGTCGTCCACTTCATCCATGCCGGTTCCGCGGATCTTTGATCTTGATCGGTACGAACCATGGAGTCCAAAGACCCGCCATTATCGTCTTCTTCATATTCCCGGGCCGCTGTGCCGGTAATCTCAACATCCTGAGAGTAGCCCACGCGAATGGCGGAAAGCTTTTCAATGTTGCCGCCGATCCAGCCGAAGCAGCCTTCTTCGTCCGTGTGCGGATCGTAAACCCATGCCACCTGCTGAGGATTGGAAAAGAAATTCTGCTGGATAAACAGATCGTGCTCGGAGAGAAACACGCCGAAGCCAGGATGCGAATGATACCAACCGACAATCTTGTCGTCCGGATATTCCTTGTCCTTGATCTTATATATATGTTCCCAGGTGTCCTGGGTGAAGGTGACGTGAGCGCCGCCCTGCGCGGCATTGATGCCGGCGATGCAGGCTTCCACCGTCATGCGCTCATGCTCAGTATTGCCGATCAGCACGCCGCAAACCTCTGCCTTCATTGACGTACGGGCGTGCTGGCGGATTTTGCGCGCGACTTCCGCCTCCATCACCACTACAGGCTGGGTGGAGACCCTGACCTTGACTTTGGCCGGCTTAGGCATCAGCGTGCCGCTCCCATCGCGCTCTGTCCTAGCACCTGTTTTTCATCACCGCCGATCAAGTAGGCAATCTCGCGTTCGGGCGAACGGGCCGTAACCACGTCAAAGAGCGGAAGACCGAGCTGATCCAGAGTGCGGTTGCCGAAAGGTTCGTGGCCGGAATATCCGTGCGCGGTGATCACGGCGCGCATCTGGCCATCGGCGGCGCATTTGCCTTTTGCATAAGGTACGGTGCCCACAGCGGCAAACAATTCTTCTTCCGCGCCGCAGCCCGGACACGCAAGTTTGTGAATCACGTCGCGGCTGAACTCAAGCGCAACGTCTTTTGATCCAAGATCGAGCCGGGCGCGGTCAAGCATTTGGGCCAGAGAGAGATCGCGCGAAGTTTCCTGAAGCCGGATCACTTCAGAAAAGGTGTAATGGCTCATGCAATCACGGTTCTCAGTGTATTCAACCTTATAAGAGGTGTGGTTGAGACCTTCAAAAATGAAGCCCTTCCCTGCCAGAACCGGCAGCCCATGCAGCAACTTCACCGCTTCCTGCACCTGCAATCCGGCAATAATGGAAGAGATGGTGGGCGTGGTGGCGACTTTGCCTTCAGTATCGTTTTCCAATGCCAACAGATTGCATGACATGCGTTTGTTCAGGATGGCCCAATCCGTTTCACCGAGCGTGCATTCATAACAAGGCGGCTGTCCGGCTTTGAAAACGCGGGCCACGCCGTTGATGCCTTCAATAGCGCCGTCTATCCACGGCTTGTTCATCTTCCAGCAGGCACGATTGATCCATAGCCGCGCTTCACGGTTATCGAGTCCTGCAATCACAATGTCGGCCCAGGCGAACAGTCCCAGCCCAAGACCGTGGACCACGTTAGCGGTAATTGCGTGAACGCGGGCTTCAGGAAAAATATTTCTGACGGCATCGGCGGCAACATCAGCTTTGCGGCGGCCTACGTCTGACGCACGATAAAGAATGCTGCGGGAGAGATTGGAAGCTTCAATGGAATCGAGATCGACCACCACAATGTTGGCGAAGCCGAGCAGCGCCATGTTCTTAAGAATCTCATTGCCGAGCGCGCCCGCACCGATCACGAGCACGCGTGCCGAACGAAGCTTTTCCTGGTCCCACCAGCCGATGAGACGAAAGCGGCTGAACCTGTCTTCACCCGCGGAAGCCGTTCCGCCGCCGTTCAGCGATGCCACAGACTTGCTCATCGTGCTCCTGCGGTGATTTCCGGCTGCAGGCGAAGAATGTCGCCTTCTTTTACGGCAGCGTCAGAAAGGGTTTGCGAATCCTGTATCTGGCGGCCTGAATTTTTGTGATGGAACTTATAGCTGAGCGGAGCGCCGTCTGGGCCGTTTTGCGGCAACTGCAGCTTGTCCACCAGCACGGCGATGATGCGATTGGCCGGAGCGTCATCCGGCAGCTCCACCGGCACGCGCTTGTTTTCCGTTGAATCGTAAACAGTAACAGTTATGTTAGCCATGTTTGAGATTTTCCTATCGGGCAGCCGAGGTCATGGGCACTTTGCGCACTTTGGCCTGGTGAACAAAATCCGCGAGCAGGTTCCGTGGCGCGCTTCCGCCGGCCACAAAGTCCCAGTCAGATTCGTGCAGCAGAGCGTCCGTGCTCACCGCGAAGTTCAGGTTCTCGGCTTCCGGCTCCATGGAGCGCGCTACCTTGGAGGTAACGATGCCGAGCAGGTTGCCAAATTCGTCATAGACCGGGCCGCCGCTGTTGCCGGGGCTAATGGGCGCGGAAACCTGCAACACGTCATTGCCCGGCGTGCGCGAAACAATTCCGTTGCTCACGGAAAAATTCAGGCCTTCTGGATGGCCGATGACAAAAATCTTCTCGCCCATCTGCACGCTGCCGTAAGTCGCAACGGGCTGGGTGAATTCCGCATCGCCATAGTGGCGCTCCAGCCAGAGCAGGGCGACATCAAGATGTTTGTGGCGGCCAACCACCTGCGCTGAGGCCCAGCCGTTCATGCCCACGGAGACCATTACTTTCTGCGGACCTGTGCGGGTGCGCCAGTTTTCACCATCGGCCACGTGACGCGCTGTCGCCAGCAGGTAGCCATGCGAATCAGAATGCAGGATCATGGCCGCGCCCAGAAGGCCGGAAACTCCGGCGGTCGGCTGGAACCAGCGCTTGGCAGAAGGCGAAGCCAGAAGCACCAGAGGCTTCAACGTCGAACTTAACTCCACGCTGGACATTTCTTTTCCCGCAGGCAGTGACGGGAAATTGCCACGCTCGTCCAGATCAGAGAGAGACGAACTGATGGCATCTGGCACCGGAACGCTATCGAGTGAAATGGTAAAGACCGCCGCAACCGTGGACAAGATGCCGCTAATGATAAGCAACGTAAGAAGATACGAAGCCCATGTCTGCCGGATACGCGGCGCCTGGCCGCGCGTGGCGATGCGCATGATCAGAGCAGCAAGGCACAGCAGCGGCAACACGAGAACCAGCGGAACAAATAGCAGGCGCGTCCACAAAGGGACTGGGTTCGGCACTTTGGGGCGGACTTCCTGCGCACCCTGAATTGGAATCTGCGCCTTAGCAACTTCTTGGTTAGTGATGACTATAGGATCCATGGAAAAATAACTAGCTCACGCCTGGGGGAGTGAATGCGGCGAGCGGTATCAAATCAATTGAGTAGATCATTTTTATATTGGTTATAGGCCCAAAGCAAGGAAAACCATCTCGGCATCGGTACATTAGTGTACATCGGCGGGTGCATACAGCGATTCAGCGGAATGCCTTAACAACCACGCCCTTCCATAGCTAGAAGGGGCTGCGCTGAGCATTCCAATACTTAGGAAAGCAGCCAAGCTTCCGCGACTTCAGAAAACCGGGACGCAGGATTTTGGAATGTGCTTTCGCAAAGGGGCGACGTTTCAGTTCATTCAGGAGGTTTCTACTCGGGCGAAGCTGAAGTTAAGAGCGCTGACGCCGGGGAATGGCGGATCTCCAGCCAAACAACTTTTTATTAGGCAGAAATTGCATTTTCGTGTTAAATAAAAGGCCATCGAAACAAGATTAGAAATCACTAATCTTTCGATGAACCGGATCCTATTTGCTCAATTCCCAAAATAAGGCCAAAAAAAAGAAAATCTGTCTTATAATGTCAGGCAAAACATGGAAACAAATTTAAGAACAGACAAGTTGCTTGACCAGATTGGCTGGAAGCTGCTGCAAGAACTGCAAATCAACGGGCGGCTCTCTTACGCTGAACTGGGACGGCGGGTTGGTCTCACAACGCCGGCCGTGGTGGAGCGCGTAAAGCGCATGGAAGAAGCAGGAATCATTGTCGGCTATCACGCCGATGTTGATCCAATGAAAGTCGGAATGCCAATCACGGCTTTCATACGCATGTCTGTTGTGGGCGATGTTTTTACGCGGATCACGGCGGTGGTGAAGAATTCGCCGGAAGTAGTGGAATGCCATCGCGGCACGGGAGCGGATTCTTTCATTATGAAAGTCCATGTGCGTTCGGTAGAGCACCTGGAATCGCTCATAGACAGGCTGACGCCATTTGGCACAACGTCGACTTCCATAGTTTTGTCGTCGCCGGTGGAAAAGCGCGCCATTGATCGCATGGAAGAAACGCATCCCGCCGCTCAGACTGCGCAGGCATCGCCGCGAAAATAGCGAACACCTTACCACTGATGAACACGCATAACGCTGATTTGGATTGATCAGTGCGGATGACTGTTTGCGATTCCGCCATCTTTGAATCTCGCCCGACTTTTATCCGCCCACGTACGCAACCCTAATCAATTGGAAATCCGTGCAGATCAGTATTCATCCGTGGTAAGGGTTTTTGTCGATTTCATTTCTTTTTGGCGCGGTCATACTGTAAAGGCCATTGGATCTCCTGCCCCAGAGCGTGTGCCGCCAGAAGCGGCCAGTAGGGATCGCGCAGGAACTGACGCGCCATGATTACCACGTCCGCCTGGCCGGAGCGGATGATCTGATCGGCCTGGGCCGGATCGGTGATCATGCCAACGGCGCCGGTTGGAATTCCGGCTTCACGGCGGATCTTTTCAGCGAATGCCGCCTGATAACCAGGTCCTACGGGGATTTTTGCCTGGGCCACGTTGCCGCCGGAGGAGCAATCGATCAAGTCAACGCCGAGCGGCTTAAGGGTCTTTGCCAGCTCAACCGATTCTTCGGGCGTCCAGCCGCCCTCGGTCCAGTCCGTGGCAGAGATGCGCACCCATAGAGGATATTGTTCCGGCCAGACTTTTCTTACGGCTGTAACTACTTCACAGACGATCCGAATGCGATTGGCGAACGAGCCACCATATTGGTCAGTACGCTGGTTGCTCAATGGCGAGAGAAACGAATGCAGCAAGTATCCGTGCGCGGAGTGTAATTCGATCAGCTTTGCGCCTGCGGCAAGAGCGCGTCGGGCGGCGGCGGCAAAAGCTTCAATGATCGACGCAATCTCTGCCATCGTGAGAGCTTGCGGAACCTGGTATCCGTCGGCAAAAGCTAACGCGCTGGGCGCGAAAATGGGCGTCCAGCCTCCCTCGGACGGAGTGATCGGCTTGCCGCCGTTCCATGGCTGGTTGGTGCTTGCCTTTCTGCCGGCGTGAGCCAGTTGGATACCCGGAACGGAGCCCTGGTCGGCAATAAAGGAAAACACTCTGCGCAGCGGCTCAATGTGCGCGTCCGACCAGATTCCGAGGTCCTGCGGGCTGATACGGCTGTCGGCGGTGATGGCCGTAGCTTCCGCAATTACGGCGGCGGCTCGTCCCACGGCTCGGCTGCCTAAGTGGACGAAGTGCCAGTCGTTGGCCAGGCCGTCCGTGCAGGAATACTGGCACATGGGTGAGACCACAATGCGGTTGGCAAATTCCACGCCGCGCAGGTTAAGCAGATCAAATAAATGGGCCATGAGTGAATCGTTTATTGTAATTGCACAGGCGGTAACGGGGCTTTGCAAACCGTTTCATACAGGTGCAGCCGCGTGGTCTTTACAAGCGTGGGGCTTTAAAACAGTGGTTCTAGGAAGTTTTGCTTGTTGTATTTTTGCGGGACTTGAGTCAAATTTGGCGCATGGCTCAGAAACGTTTTCAGGATGAATGGGGCACAGGCGCGCGTGAAGGCTATGAAGATCGCGGGGCTTTCCGTCCGCCGCGCGCTCCACAGAAGGAACCCGGCAGCCCGATTCTACGAATTCTTGGCGCAATCGCCATCGTGGGCGGTATTTGCTGGGGAACATATCTGGTGACAGTAAACGGTAACTCAGCAGCCGCGTTGCAGCAGAACCACGGGCCAATTGCCATCGTCGGCCTGGGAGTAGTCGCTTCAGTGCTGGGTAAGTATTTGAAGGGATAGCCAATCACCAGGCCGCACTATCTTTATCTGATCGCTCTCTAATTTCATCCCTGCCACCGCTCCGGATCGCAACCGAACCTATATCGGTTTGCTTTCACGTGATCGATCATCTGAAGCTTCACCGGGCGATCAATCTTCTACCTTCACGAGACGCCACCCTGAGCCGAGCCGGCATTGCTCCTGTTTGCCTTCGATGCTTAGAGTGCAAAGGCGAAGGGTCTGCTCCGCTGCTCTTCAGGGCAGCCGATCATCAAAGCAAGTCTTGGGATAGCCCTACGGTGCAGCGGAGCCGATCCTTCGGTTCGCGAAAACCTTGTCGAAAACTTTGCAGTTCGCGTGGCTCACCTCAGGATAGCGCGTCGCGGGGTGAGATGGATCGCTGACCACGACGTGTGTAGTGGGATACAGCAACTCAGAAAGCGCTCTAACCAATTGTTTTCAGTAACATGAACATGTTCAAAATTTCTCTTGACGGCGCCTCACATCAGGGCTACGCTGTATTTGAACACGTTCAAATACATTCGGAGGAGCAGAGATATGTACAACAACGATACGACCATCGTGGTGAGTTATCTGGTTTACCTTTTGATCAGCGTCGCCCTGACCGTCTGGGTGGCACGCACACTGCATAAGCGAGGCGCCATTTTCCTGGTGGATGCATTCCAGGGCAATGCTGAGCTGGCTGCATCCGTGAACCACCTGCTGGTGGTGGGCTTCTACCTGATCAATATCGGATTTGTAACGCTTGCCCTGAAGAGCAATGCCACGGTCACCAGCTCGCGCGCCGCCATTGAGATGTTGAGCGATAAGCTCGGCTTTATCCTGCTGGTCCTGGGCGGAATGCACTTCTTCAACCTGTTTGTGTTTTCCCGCATACGCGCGCATGGACAGCACAATGGCCCGCGGCGTCCTCCGGTGGCGCCGGACGCAGTGCTTAAAGTGGCGGTGCCGCGGTAGTAAGTGGTTCAGTTTAAAAACTGAACCACTTCTGGTATCAGCGTCTAGCGATTCGCTCGCGAATCGCGGGCCTTTAGGCAGACGTCATCGCGAAGCGATGAATCACTGAACAGTCCGTACGACTACCGAAACGCGAGGTGAGTGATGGAAAAGCTCTACGTACTATATGATCCGAAATGCGAACTGTGCGAGCGGCTGAAAGACTGGCTGCTGGTGCAGCGTACATGGCTGGGACTGTGCATGGTCCCGGCTGGCTCTGAAAAAGCCCGCGCGATGTTTCCTGAACTGGAGAAGATAGCGTCAGGCAACGACTTGGCGGTGATCAGCGATTCAGGCGAGGTTTACCTGAATAATTCCGCGTGGATCATGGCGCTGTATGCGCTGGAGGACTATCGCGAGTGGGCTTGCCGGCTGGCGCATCCGATGATTGCGCCATTTGCGCGGCAGGCCTTTGAGATGATTTCCAAAAACCGCCACGCTATTTCCCGCTGGCTGAGCAATGATCGGCCAGAGGAGGAGATAGCGGGCGAACTTAAAAAAGTTCCGCTGACGCCGTGTGCCGTGCCAGATGGAACAGTATCGGATTATCTAAGATGAATGTGCCCGCCATGAAAACACGACCTACGCCGCGCGCGGAAGACACTCGCCGGCGGATTTATGAAGCCGCGATGGACCTTTTCCGCGAAAAAGGTTTTGAACAGACCACCATGCGTGACATCGCGGCCAAAGCCGGAGTGGCGCTGGGTGGCGCTTATTATTACTTCTCGTCCAAGGAAGCCATTGTGCTGGCTTTTTATCAGGAGATGCAGGAAGGCAGCCATGAGGAAATCCTGCAGGCCCTTGCCGGGGAGAAGAAATTGAAAGAGCGGCTCCGCCGCGTGATGGAGAAACGCTTTGAGCTGCTGGCCCCGAATCGCAAGTTTTGCGATGCGCTTTTCCGCCACGCGCCGGACAGCCAGGACCCGCTCTCACCTTTCAGCAATGAGACGGAGCCGATCCGGCAACGCGCCATTGAGCACCTGCGAATTGCGCTGGAGGGCAGCGAGGTAAAGGTCCCCGCCGACCTGAAGCCGCAACTTCCCTACTTGCTGTGGCTCTACCAGATGGGGCTGATCCTGTTCTGGCTGTATGACCGTTCAGAAAGCCAGCAACGCACGCAAAAACTCATGGAAAAGAGTTTGGGACTGCTGGTGACTTTGCTGCGGCTCTCCGGGTTGCCGCTGATGAAGCCGGTGCGAAAGACGGTTCTGGAGCTGGTGGAAACAATTGCGCCGTAAGAGTGGCCGCATTAAGGAACTCCGAGGGAAAAAATTATGAGCTCGATCTACTTCATAATCTGGTTATCGCTGATAGGCACACCGCTATCTGCTGGTTTGGCCTGGTGGCTTTGGTCACGCAGGAACCGTTCGCTGGCCAACGGTTGGCGCAGAGGCTTCGCGATGACTGGGCTTGTGGCCGCCTCCGCGAACGCAGCTATGTACTACGTTTGGCTTTCATGCCGAGTCGTCGCTGGGGGAACCCCGCTCATTTGGAGATCCAAAGACATTCTAGGAGATTTTGCAGGCTATCTGGTTTTGCTGGCCCTGGCTGGAGCGATCGCTGGAAAGGGCGCGGCACGAACTCCGATTGTCGTATGCGCCCTGCTGGGCTTCATGAATTGGGTCCCAATTGCGATTCTTTGAAACACAAGTGTTTCCCCGATTGGAAGCGGCAGCAGTTAAGCTAGGATTGAAACACGGCCTATGATTTACAGATTTTTCTTTACATGTGGTTTGCTGGTCTGCCTGGCCATCGCGGGCGTGGCACAGGACGAAGCGAAAGCTGCCGCCCGCAACGAAGTAGATGAAGGCGTGCAGGCATTTCGGCAGGCGCACTACGAAGATGCGATCGCGCACTTTGAGCAGGCGGTAGCGAATGATCCGGACCTTGCAGTGGCGAGGATGTATCTGGCAGCAACCTATTTACAGGTGTTTCAGCCCGGAGTGGATACCCCGGAAAATGTTGTCCTGGCGACAAAGGCGCTGGAACAGTATTCCGAAATATTGCGCAGCAATCCTTCTGACGTTGAGTCCCTTAAAGGCGTGGCCTACCTGAAACTGCAGTTGAACCTCTTTGACGAAGCAAGAGAAACCTATGCCAAGGCCATCGCGCTGAATCCCGCTGATCCTGACTTGTTATATGCGGCGGCAGTGGCGAACTGGTCAATGGCCAACAGCGAGATTACGGCGGAAAAGGCAAAACTGGACGCTGAATCAGACTATTCGCTGATATTGTCCGACTACTGCCCGGATGTGCGGACGAAAGCGCTGGCCGTGGTGGATATCGGAATATCGATGCTGAACAAGGCCATTTCCCTACGCAAAGATTACCTCGATGCCATGACGTATATGAACCAGTTCTATCGTTTGCGCGCGGACCTGGAGTGCGGAAGCAAAAAGAACTTCAAAGCGGACATCAAGCAATCCGATGAATGGGCCGCCCGGGCAGCCGAGGTAAGAAAAAAGAAAGCTGAAGCGGCGGAAAAAGAAGATCAAGAAAAAGCCCCGGATAAACACTGACTGTAACCACCCCAAACCACCGCTCCCATTACTATTCCGGCACATTGTAAGGAAACACCTTATTTACATCTGCTGAAGCCGGGATACGATTGCCACAAGCTCAGGAAAATTGCCCAAACGCACGTGTTTTTGCCCGGTTCCCGATGGTGACTGAAGTACCGTTTGCCAATTTTCGGGTTCCGCTTACACTTCTGCCAACACGAAAGACCAATGTACCCAGGCAGGAGGTCGAATGTACTTCCGGTAAAGACCCTCCTGCCAGAACGCTTCGACTGACTAACGTTTTTGACTAACTGACGATGAGCTGCAACTTCAAATTCGGCGGAATGAAAGCCCTGCTCATGATGGGCGGCCTGCTATGCCTGCTAGCTTCAAGTGCGGCGGCGCAAACCAGCTCCGGACAGCTCACCATTACCATGAGCGTGCAATCGTCAATCACTCTGGTTTTCCAAAATAATCCGTCTGTAGGAACAACGGGCTTCTGTCCACTGACCAATGCAGGAACGAACAATGTTGGCCTGGATCTGGGTACGGCAGCTTTCCCGGGAAATTTTCATACGTCGGCCTGCGTGAATTACACGCATTTGACCGCCGCGGATTATCAGGTGAGCAGCGCGTTTGACGTGATCGTGACCAAGGCAAATTCCAGCAGCCCGAATTACCGGCTGGCGGCGGAGATTTCCACGCCTCCGCCGGCGAACGTGAAGTGGCTGCTGAATAACGTGACGTTGACTAATACAGGATTTACCGCGCTCGATGCCGCCGACGCCTTTGGCGCACGGATCACCAAGACTTTGCAGGTGCAGGTAAAGAACACGGTGGCGGCGCAGGTATTGCAGGAAACAATTACGTTTCTGGCTACGGCGAACTAGGTTTTGACCATGCTAAAGAAATACATTTCGATCATGCGCGGCGCGGCTCTGGCGGCCCTGCTGATGTGCGGCGCTTCACTGGCGGCGCAGACAACGGCCACAGGCGTGATCAATGGCACGCTGGTCAACAAGAATGGCATCTCGATCCAGTTTGATACTGATCCGGCGGGCGTTACGCTGGGCGCGGCCGGCACCAGTGCCGCCACAGCGAACTTCGGCACAGTCTCAGCGTTTGGTCCGCTTGCCGCGGGCGTAACCCGGCCCAGCGTTACAGCAGCGAACTTTACCGTACGGACGATTTTTGATGTTCAGGTGATCCAGGGCGGCTTGACCAGCACCACATATACACTCACGGCGAACCTTGCCGCAGCCGCGCCCACCGGGCTCAATTACAAAGTGGATGCCATCACGCTGACAACGGCATTGCAGACGATCCAGGTGAATGGCGCTTACAACACTGACATCGCGCACAACCTGGATTTGGTGATTTTGACTGCAGCGCCGGGAGCAGGCGGTCCGGCGGTGAATACGCCGATTACGACGACGATTAATTTTACGGCTACAGCTAACTGAGTTTTTCACAGTATGACTTTTTTGAAGTAACGAACTTTTTGAATTCGAAATGAGGAGAGGAACGACAATGAAAAAAGTAACGCTCTTAACCATCTTTGCGGCGCTGATGATGATTTCTTCAGCGGCCGTTGCACAAACAACCGCCAGTGGCACACTCACTGTGACTGCCACTGTAACGGGCAGCATCAACCTGGTTTTCAACTCTGACGCTTCAGGCCTGGCCCTTTCCAGCGGCGCGGGAACAAACGCCGCGACCCTGGCATTTGGCAACGTGTCAGCCTTTGGCGCAATTTCAGCAGGCATCGTCCGCAGCACCACAGCGACCAACTTCACCGTAAGCTCCGCGGTTGACGTGCTGGTAACAAAAACCAATTCCACCAGCGCGAACTATAGCCTGACGGCGCAACTGGGTTCGGCTGACGCAGTTAACACCTGGACGGTTGGCGGAATCGGAGTAACGAATGCTGCCGCCGCCCCAATCACCGCGACCGGCACTTATGGCTCGAACAGCAATTTCCCGGTGGCCATCACTGTACCTTTCACCACGGCCAGCGGAACCCTAATCAGCAACACCATTAATTACGTTGCAACCGCCAATTAAGGGTTTAATGGGATTTGCTGTGCGGAAAGACTGGGATAGACAGATGGATTAGAGCTGGGCGGGAGGTGCGAAATCGGGCTGCGTTATGTCCTGCCGTTATTGCTGTTCGGTTCCTCCCTCATGACCGACGGGTGGGCACAACACAAGAGCACGGTTAAACGCACCTCCAGCGCCGTTTCCATGAAGTCTGCAAGTGAAGGGGCAATCTCAGTGAGTTTTGTAAGCGCGCCGGATGGCGCCGCCTTGACCGGCGGGACCTCCGGCCAGCGCAATTTAAATCTGGGCACAGTCTCACTTGCCAGCGGCGCCCAGACCGCCAACGTCCAGATGCAGAAATTGCCTGGACGCTTTGTTGTTTCTACGCGGTTCGGCATCAGTATCCAGGCCGGATCACAAACCGCAACCACCGCGGCCGTGCTGGCCGCGCTTACTATCCCCGATCCGGCATACACATTCCGGCTTGACGGGATCACGCTGCAAACCGTTCCCCAATTGCTGCAGGGCCAGGCAAGAATGGGGACCACCATGATGCATCGCCTGGAGATCGAAGTGCCCACATCTCTGACCGAGAAGAATTCTCAACTGAACAATGCAATTATTTTCCAGGTCATTCCGAATTAGATTTTCTCGAACTTCTATGTCACAGATATCACGTATCGAGCCGAATGTTTTAAAGAATTGTGGACCGCAGGCGCCCTCGCCTGCGTGCCTTTTCCTCTCGATGGCTTTACTCTGTTTCTCGGTCTCCCTGCTGACCGCACAGACCGCCCCTGCCACTTCTTCGCAAAATCCTGCTGCGCCGACGGCGCCTGTCCAGCCAACAGACAAGCCTTCCATCTCACTCACTCCCGCCGTGGTGATGGCCAAAGGCAGTTTCAGCCAGACGCTCTCCCAGACGCTCACGCTCACCAATCAAACCGCGCGCGACTTTGCTTTTGAAATGGTGGCGGAAGACGTTGTGGTGAAAGACGGCAAGCGAGTTTTTGTTACTGCGGGTGAAACGCCGAACAGCATTGCCGCCTCCGCGGTGTTCACGCAAAAAACTGTGCTGGTAAAACCTTTTTCTTCCGCGTCAGTGGATGTGCGCGTTACATTGCCGGCAGAGACGAATATTCGCGCCGTGGTGGCAATGTTTCGCGGCACGGACAAGCTACCGACTTCTTCGGGAGCCGTAGGCATGACGGCGTCCTTGGGCGCGCTGATCACCTTCAATCTCACGGACAACGTAAAGCTAAGGCCTGAGCCGGTGCGCGTGATCCCGGCGAGCGAAACGGCAAACATGAAGATCGCGCAGTGGATGACCAATTCAGGCACCGAGCCGGTGTTGCCGGAAGGCGCGGCAGCGGTGTTGAACTCCAGCGGCGCGCTGGTGGGCAAGGCGATTTTTGATCCGCAACGTCTGCTGCCGGGCGAGCGCCTGGAATTTTCCGCCGAGTATCCGGGAGAGCTGCCTCCAGGAAATTATCGCGCGCTGTGCTCGTTCCAGTTTGAAGGCAAGACGCAAACTACGGAAGCGGCCTTCGAAATACCTAAGAAATGAGACGCTGCTGGAGCCTTGTCCTGTTGGCGATCGCCTGCTGTCTGGCGGCACAGGGACAAACTCCGCTTTCTGTGGCCTACCAGAAGACCTTGCAGCTTTCCGTGGCCGGCGCAACTGCAGCTTACTCGCTGGATCCAAGCATTGCAGACGCCATGGCTTCAAACGGTGTGCTCGAAATTGTGGGCAAAGCGCCGGGTTCCACCAACATTGTTGTCGTGACTTCTGCCGGAGCGCAGACATTGGCGGTGACCGTGCCTGTTCCGCTTCCCATACTGCCTCCGGGATTTGAACCGCCGGAGCGCCAGGGCACCGGCGAGAGCGGCACGTATGAGTTTCGCTACAACTCAGATCCCAGCCAGATTACAAACTCGATTGAGATGAAGCGGACGCAGGGAAAATCTTTCACGCGAATGCAGGTCATCAACGCCAACCTGTTTTCGTCTTCGGGATCGACCTCGGCCATTGGCTTCCCTTTTTTGGCTTACCAGATCAGCCGGCCTGACAGGGACATAACTTTTATTGACAAGAACGTGCTGAATTCTCCGCTCACGCTCGATGGCTTTCTGGTGCGCGGCTTTCACATGCGCCAAGGGCCGTGGGAATTTCACGGCGGCTTTACCTCCATCGCCACGTTTCAAGGGCTTTTTCTCTCGACCGATCGCGAATACACAGCGGGCGTGACCAGGGTGTTTCATATTGATGACGTCAATTCGCTGGAGGCCAACGCTTACTATTTTCAAAATCCTGAAAGTCAGCGCGACTTTGCCAGCAATGGCGCGGTTGGCTCCGTGGTTTACCGGCGCAAGCTCAGCGACAAGGGAAATTTTCTGGCTGAACTGGGCATGAGCCACGGGATCGGATTTGCTACGCGGGCCACCTATGACGATAAGCGCAACCATCTGCTGGGAAACTTTCACATACAGTCGCGCAATTTCGCTTCACTGGCGGTGAACAATCAGCACGGAACGTTTGCCGATTTAAATGCCAGCCGCAAGCTGACGGAACGACTCTACGCCAGCCTTGACCTGAACCAATCGAATTACAACCTGCTCACGCTCAGCCAGAATACGTTCACCAGCAGCGGCTTGCTGAACTACAAGCTGAACCAGCATTTCTCCGTCAATGGGGGCGGCGGATACGCAACGTTTCAATCCAAGATTCCCATTGGGCCAGCCGTAACCACGGTGAACCTCCCCGCGGGCGTGGATTATTCAACGCGGCATTTTGGAACGGGCTTTGAGTACCAGCGAACGGTAAATATCGAGGGTGGAGGTGGAGGCAATGATTATGCGGTGAATGCGCGCGCTTCTGCCGGGCAATTCCAGATGAGCGGCTTTTACCGGCATGACGTTCAGGTGCCCACGCTGGCCGCCATCTTTTCAGAAGTGCCGGGGCTGCAGGACGCTCTGGACCGCGCGGGAATTGTTGCGTCCACGCCAGAGCAGCTTGCCAGCCTGCTGCAGAATACCGCGATCCTGCAATTGCTGGGGTTCACCAATGCTTTTGTCGTAAATTTGGCGCCGTCACGCAATGACCTGAACGCGGCGGTGAGCTGGATGTCACACAGCCAGAACCGCCGCAAGATTGACTTGAGTTATTTCGACAGCGATACGGAGCTGTTGCAGGGACACTTCATCCTGAAGACCGCGACGCTCAGTTACTCGCAGCGGCTGAAGTCGACGAATGACATTGTGGGTTCCGCCGCCATGGTGCAAACCACGAACAACGGCGTGACGTCGACGCATCCGCTGTTCAGCATATCTCTCCAGCACAGATTTTTCACGGTGCCCACGCTTCTGCTGCCGGGACGCCACGGAATGATCCAGGGACATATCTTCCGCGATGATGATTCAGCCGGAATCTATAACGCGCAGATGCCCGCAATCGGCGGCGTGGAGGTGCGTCTGGATGAAGACCGCGTTACGCGCACCGATCCCAGCGGCTATTACGCGTTTCATCATGTGCCGTTCGGCGTGCATCGGGTGGAGGCGAAGCTGCAAAGCGACGAGCCGTTCTTTTACACCACGGATTCACCGGCCACCGTGGACATGAACGCCACGGCGGACTTCGGAATTAACTTTGCCAAAGGACAGATCTTCGGCTTTCTGCTTAACGATGCCGGAACGGGCATTAACGGAATCACGGTGGAGCTAAAAGGCGAGAAATTCACGCGGCGCGTGCAGACCGGCGTAAACGGCAAATTCGCATTCACCGGACTGGTTCCCGGAAATTATTCGGTGGCAACACTGGCGGATTCTTATCCTCCGGGATATGCGCTGCAGGACCTGGCGGCGCAGAGCGTCGCCGTGGAATCCGGCAAGCCCGCGAGCACGCAATTTACGGTGAAGGCGCTGCGGTCGATTGCAGGGCGCGTGCTGATCTATGACAAGACGACGCTGCAAACGGTTCCACTGGCCGGCGCAGTGGTTCGGCTGAAAGAAGTTTCACTGGAAACAAAGACCGGAGCGACCGGGGCATATATCTTCCGCAATCTGGCGGCGGGAACTTATACGGTTGCGATTGAAAGCGATGGCAAAGAGATCACGCGGACAGTGGTGGTTCCGGCTGATCCGGCGAGTATCCGCGATGTGGATTTGAATGCGGGGACAAAGGAAGCGCCTGCGCAAAAGTAGGAACCAAAACCAGTTTAGCCGCGAATTCACGCGAACAAACGCGAATGGATCTATTTCCTGTTGGGGCCTGGCCCATTCGTGTTTTGCAACAATTCATGGCGGGATTTGTTGATCCGTGGGTTTCCTAAAGTAATATCGACCGGGCTAAATGCTTTACGAACGTCGGCCGCAATGTGATATTCCTTTGGTTCAAAATGACACTTCCTGAGATCGAATGGCAACCGGTTTCCCGCATACAGCTTGTCTGCTGGATGGCGTTCTACGGATTGCTGCTTTTCTATCTTGGGCTGAACTGGGGCCAGTTGACGCTGATCGATAACGTGCATCTGCCGATCCATGAAGGCGGGCATCTGCTTTTTGGCTGGCTGGGAGAAACGCTTGGACTGTGGGGAGGAACGCTGCTTCAGCTACTGGTTCCGGCGCTGCTGGCGGTAAGTTTTGCCGTGCGCCGCGAACTACCGGGGACGACGTTCTGCGCGTTTGCGTTCTTTCACAGTCTTACGGGCGTCGCCACTTATATGGCGGACGCGTTGCGGCTGGAGCTGCCGTTAGTGACCGTCGGCGGGGCCGGCGACGGAGTGGAGCATGATTGGGTGCGGATCTTTTCCAGCCTGGGAGTTCTGCCGTACGCGATCCAGATCGGGAATTTCACGCGGCTGGTGGCGTGGGCAGGAATGTTAGGGACGGTTGCGTGGTTTGCGTGGCGAGGTTATCGTGGTAGCGGCACGTCGATTAAACCCTGACCGCTCTTGATTACAGCCTCAACTTTCCTTCTTCTCGCTGCCGTGGCCATATCGATCCACTCATCGGCCTGTTTCATGTCTGCCGCATGCGCATCTTTATTGCCGCAGCCCAGGTCGGCCCGCAGGCGGTAGAGCTGGGTCAGGTAGCCCATGGCGGCTTCATAGTCTTGCCGCAGAGACACTGCCTTGGTGAACATGGCCAGGCCGTCATCCAAATTGGCCAGCGCCGCTGTTCTCGCGTCGGCACATCTCGCCGACAAAAAAAAGGAGCCCTCTAATTTCTCCGGCACCGTTGGCTTCCCCAAGGCAACGGCGCGACGTGATTCCTCCGGCAGCTTTTCCTTCTCCACCGCAACGGCGTCATACGCCATGTACCAGTCCACCACCCCGACGGAGTAAAACAATTCCGGATCGCGGGGGTCGACTGCGATGGCTTTTTGATAGGTTTCTTTCGCCTGTTTTAAATTTTTCAACTGGAGTTCCAGAGATGCGATGCTCTTGAAAGAATAAATATCGGAAGGGTTACGCCTTAGGACTTCCCGATATTGATTCAATGCTTTTGTAGCCCGGCCAACGTTCGCCGGCGTATCAATTCCCGGCACAAACGTTTGCGCGCACGCTGTGGCCAGATACAGGTGCGCAGTGACGAAATCAGGATCGAGAGCGGCTGCCTGTTCAAAATGCACTATCGCCCCTTCATAGTCTGCATACTCGAATGCCTGGACTCCGGCGATCATCGCTGTGTGCGCGGCTGCTTTAGGATCGTCTTGCGTCGCACCCGCGGACAGAAAAGAAGCAAGCATGAACGAAAACAGGATAAGTCTGGGCATCATAAGAACTGCTCCGTGGGGTTTCATCCAGCTCGGAAAGCATACACTATGGCACAAACAGTTAGTCCGGGCCGCGGTGGGGCTGATGGACGTCTTGCTGGTCTTACCGTAGGCTCGGCCTCGGAGTTCGGGATGGCAGCCAGTGGGCTGGAGCGGCGGACAAGGCAAATCTCAATTAAGATATTAAAGATGAAATCCGCACTGGGCACAGCGTCGCGCCCGGATATTTTTTTGATTGTTGAGTGATTGCGCATGGAAAAAGCCAAGATTGCAAAATTTGAGGAGCTCCTCAACAAGAGGCGCGAGGAGCTACGCCGCAGCCTGAGTCGCACACAGGAAGAGCACAATGAGGCGCAGGATTTTGGTCGCGATGAAGGCGACAGGGCGACCGCGTCGCTCTCAAAGGAAATGACGTTCCGCCAAAAGGCGCAGGAGCGCGGGCTGCTGCAATTGGTGGAAGCGGCCATTGGCCGGATCAATGGCGGCACGTTTGGCGAATGCCTGCATTGCGGCCAGGACATCAGCGTGAATCGATTGACGGCGGTGCCGTGGAGCCGTTATTGCATCACCTGCCAGGAGCTGATCGTCGAGCAGCAATGAAGATCTGGTGATCGCGCGTGATCGGATGATCTGGTGATCGGAAAGCCAAATTCTTTTCACCGCGAAGGGCGCAGAGGAAATCGGGAAAGCAAAAGCTTACCGCGGATTAACAAGGATAAACGCGGATCAGAACCGGATTGGTTGAGCTAGCGAATCGCAGACATCGCTCGTCATCGCGGTCGAACGTTATCGTTAGAGGTCGGACCCAAGATGAGGAGATGCACGAAAATGAGAGAAAGCGCGCGACGGAATCGGTAACCAAAAAATCGGCAGTCGCAATAAAAAACCCCTCCTGCCACATGGGCAAGAGGGGTGCGTTTGGTTAGAGAAAGTTACAAAACTTACTGTTGCGGCGGCTTCTGGGCCGGCTGGTCAGTGGTGCTGGGCTGAGAAGCGGGCTGAGTTGCCGGAGCAGATTGCGGAGCAGGAGTTGCGGTGACGCCGCTGCCGGTGGTGGGGGCTGAGCTGTTGCTGGCGTTCAGGTCAGCCAGGCCATTCTTCAACAGGCTGATCTCAACTTTGCCGCCCTTCTGGCGATGAATCTTGCCGTCTTCCGTCTGGATGGGAGCATTGCCCATGCCGACCGTGTAGATGCGATAGACCGGAATCTCATGGTTCAGCACGAGGTAACGGACGACCATCTGCGCCATTTCACGGGAGTTCTCAATGGCCGTGGTGCCGCTGCCGGGCGAGAAGCCCTGCACTTCAACAATGTAGCCCTTCTGGTTTTTCAGCGAGGTGGCCATCTGGTCAAGAGCGTCTTTCGCGTTCTTGCTGAGGGCGCCCTGTCCGGGACGGAAGCGGATTTCAGCCTGCGTGATGGGCTGGTATTGATCGATCTTGCTGACAGTGTCTTCAACAGTGGCAATGCGCGTGTGCGCCTGCTGCGCCGTCTGCTGGGCCTGGTTGGCGCGATTGCCCGCGTCGAGCGCGTGCGTATCGGCTTCATTGGCCTTGCTCATGGCGTTGCGAATGCCTTCAGTCGCGCGAGCGTCAACGTCAGCGATCATCTTGGCGTTCTTCGCGGTGAGTTCGTCGAGCTCATTCACGCGGCCGCGAACAGGATCAAGCTGCCGGTTAACATATTTCTTGCGGGCAAAGGGATTCAAATGTCCCCAAAAGCCCTCTTTGCGCGTGTAGGTCAACGGATCTTTGCCGGTCGCGGTCTGATCGTTGCTCTGGGCTTGGGTCTGGCTCTGCTGCGCCTGCGGTTGATCTGATGTGGTCTGTTGATTCTGCTGTGCGACCGCTGGAATTGCCATGGCGGCGACAAGCGATAACGACAATAGATAATTCTTCATTGGGGTAAAATCCTCCGAACCGGGGTCGTTCGAGCATCGGGGCCACGCTTTGTGACAGGGTTTGCCAGCTCACCCCCGATTGCGCATAACGTCACGCTTTTGACTATTGCATTGCAATTGCCAAACTCCTGAAAGGAAACGGAGTTTCCAGATCATTTGTTTTCAGTAGTTTACAGTAAACACCTTAGACCGGGCCATACACCATAAGATGGCGATCGGGTAAATTTTGCCCAGGGGCATCAGCAATCTTTCCGACGCCGTGGAAATCTCTGTCGCGTACTCCGGCGCGCCGCCCGCAAGGACAGCGCGCCAGTCATTCCGCGTTTACCGGCTTGGTTTGCACGGCCTGCGGATTCTCTCGGGATGTTTCTGCCATTCAGGACCGCCACAAGTCGGTAGTTGTACGCCCTGGTTTGGTTGCGCAAGCTTGCTGGGAGCGATCTTCTGTCCGTCATCCGGCTGTGGTTCGGCCAGGAAGCTATGGACGGCGCCATCAGCATCCGTGTATATGCCCACGATCCGCCCCGGCGCATTGATCCCCAGCGGTATCGTACTGCCACTCCCGGGGAACTCCACTGTCGCAAAGCTTCCGCTGTTCTCCACGTAGCCGTGAATAACAAAGTCACTATCTGTATATGTTCCTACGTTGTCTCCAATATTGCTCATTCCCTCCGGGAAGGTATCTCCCTGGCCGGGAACATCAAAATCAGTGAAGACGCCCTGGAAGAACTTGAATCCCCTCATCGTGTCCGGATCAAAGAACGATCCCACCACCTCTCCACGATTGCTAATGCCAATTGCCTGCGTCAGCTTTGGCCTGCCGGGTGTGTCCGGGCTATGGTCCAGCAGGGTAAATGTGCCGTTGGCAAGAATGTAGCCGAAGACTTGGTGGTCCTTCAGGAACAGCCCAGCCACTTCTCCCTGGTTATTGATCCCGATTGCGGAGTTGAATACAGCTCCCGGAAAATCGATATTGCTGAAGGTCCCGTCCTGCAGCAGGAACGCGTGGATCTTGCCAGCATCATCTATATAAGTTCCTACAATGTCCCCATGCTCGTTCAGGCCCTGTGGAAATGTCGCGGCAGCGCCGGGAAAATCGAACGTGCTAACGCCGTCGTTGCCGCCGGTGACAAAGCCATGGAAGACCCCGTTTGCATCCAGCACGCTTCCCACGAGCCTGCCTGCGTTGTTGATGCTAGAAACATCCGTCTCAGCAGCGCCGGGTAGGTCGATGTTGGAATACCGCAGATGGGCCAACGCCGGAGGCGCAGCTTGCGGATCCACCGTGTAAAGGAAGGTTGCTGAAGTAAGCCTCGCCGTGGCCGGCCCGGTAGCTATGCTCTGGACAGTAGTTGTGGTCACACCCGGAAAACATGCCACGGCTTGCAGTGAAGGCACTTCCAGAAGAATGCTCTGCGCAGGATCATTGATCGCAGTCCCCGGCTGGCTGAACAGTTGCGGAAATAGCGGCTCAAAGATTCCATTTGAATAGCATTGATTATCGGCGGCGAGCACGCGCGCCAGTTGCGACCCAGGGTTCTGGATGGCCGCGTCCAGTGCGAGGCTTTCTCCACGGATCGCCGCCCCTGGATTAGCCTGCGGCAGATAAGAAAAGTTGAAGTTGTGCGTGCTCAGAAAGAAAGGATCGCCCGGGCCCTCAATCACGTTCATCACCAACTGGAACCCAAACTGGTTCCCATTTTGAATTGGAATGAAGCCCACCGTTGCCGGGCTGAGGACATGGAAGTCAATCACGTTGTTCTGAATGACCGTAACGTTGAAATCAAAATCATTTTGAAAATTGAAAGTTATGTTGCCGATCGAACAGCTCGTTCCTTCCACATTTGCCATGGTGCCCGCAGTGCAGGCCGGTGATTGGGCCATACCGTTTTCCAAGGCAGTGAAGATGATGAAAAGAAATAGAAGACTGCGCAGCATCCAATACCTGAGCATAGCGACTCCATTAAATAATGAGATAACAACGATCCGGAATAAAGCTTTCTAGAGGGGGGCCTGTTTGCGGGTAGATACTACTATATTTTTTGATTTTTTACCCAGCAGAATAGTTAATGAAAGTTATTTTTTAATAATAGGTTCTACCCACCAACCTATCTCTGATCCATTTTTCCTGACGAGCCAACTACCTTTGTCTCCTTAATGGCAGCAGCTACAGCGGGGACCGAATCCGATGGATGCTTCCGCATTAGGTCTGGGGTAAAATGAAGCGCCTTTAAGCAATCAGGAGATCACCATGGCCGAATTTTGCACCAATTGCGGCGCGCCGCTTTCCGGCCCGTTCTGCGGACGTTGCGGTCATCGCGCTCAATCCGCCATCGCGCCAGCGCCCGTCGCTGCTCCGACTCCTCAGCCCGTCGTCACGCCGACTCCTCAGCCCGTCGCCAGCGCCCAGCCGACAGCAGCGCAACCAGCACCACAGCAGCCATCTTTCCAGCCGCCGATCTCACAGCAACCCATCGCACAGCAATCCGCCGCACAAGCACCATCTCAGCCCGCCGCGCAGCCGCCAAAATCTTCCGGCGGCGGCAAAGCCTTGCTGATCGTCGGCGGAATCGTTCTGGTGATGGTCCTCGGAGCGTTTGGCGCGGTGCTCTATGGCGTCCACTGGGTCAAGCACAAGGTATCTTCTATTACCGGCGGTGCTATTGGTGGCGGATCGTTTGGCTCTGAAGTTTCGCAGGGCAACATGTGCAAGCTGCTTTCAACGGCAGACTTGCAGCAGATGATTGGCGTGACCGTGGAGCGCAGCGCCGAAATCATGGACAACGGCGATCCCGGATGCGCTTATTACACCAACCCGGCGGCCTTCGCTGAGCTGCAAAAGCTTGCCGTTGCCCAGGCGAAGCGGGATTCTGAAAAGGCTTCGCAGGAACCCGACGTCAAAAATTCCAAAGGCGACAATCCTCTTGAGCTGCTGAAACACACGAAAGAAATGGAAGGTATTGTAAAAGGCTTTGGCCTGAGCGCGCCCGACCCCAGCGGCCGCGTCTTCTCCTTCAGCGTGAACAACAAATTCGGCAGTGAGAATTGGGGGCCGCTGCGTACTACGCTCTCCGTTGTCCCAGGATTCGATGAAGTCAACGGCGTGGGCGACCACGCCATGATCGGCTCTTTTGGCCACGCGTTTTACGTGCTGAAAGGCGACAGCGTTTTCAAACTGGACACCATGTATCTGCCGGAAGCTCGCTCACGCGGCACAGAGATTGCGAACAAAATCATTTCGCATATGTGAGCGCAGCCAGTTTGGCTTCACGGCTTCGATTAAGGTTTTTTCAGCAGCGGCACCACAAACTCGCTCAGATACTGCTCCAGCTTTTCGCGGTTTTTCTGGCGATAGCCGGGATAATCCTGCGCGATGCCATCATCTGCCGCGTTCAGCAGCACATAGGGCTCAATCATCTTTGCCTGGTATAGCTTGAGCAACAGAATCAGGTTTGGGTCCTTCGGGGGTGAAGATGCTTTCTTCTTTTTCTTCTCGGATTCGTTCACCTCAGTCCACACCGTGGCCGCCATCGTAAGCGCTTCCGCCTCTTCGGCCAGGCTGTGGCGATATTGCTTTTCCGCGGGAAATTGCTTTTTGAATTCGTCGCCGCGCCATTTCACCTTGGCTAGTCCGTAACTGAGCCACAAAGTGGAAGTCTCGTCCGATGCTTTAGGGTCCACGGTGATCGTGATGTTCTTCTCATCTGTCTGGCTCACGTTATTCGGTGTGTCCACGTGCACCCGCTTGAGTTGCAGCTTGTTGCTGGTTGCCCATGCTTGCAGCGCTCGCCATGTGATGGGATTGTAGGGCTCGGCCACTACGCCCTGGATGAACTGCATCCGCGACTTTTCAATCTCTCCGTTTTTCAGCAGCATATCTGCGTAATACCGATGCGCTGTTTCTTTGTTGGGATCCAGATCAATGGCTTTTTGGTACCACTCGCCGGCCTTAGCCCAGTTCTTTTCCGCAAAATATGTATCGCCAATGAACAGCACAGCGCTGTAGTTTTTAGGATCGGATTCCAGTACCTTGCTGTAGTTCTTGATTGCTTCTTCAAAATCGTGCCGCGCAAACGCGGCCTCAGCGGCGCGCATGGCCTGATCGGCAGGCGTGTTTGCGTACTTCACCACGCCATCTTCCGGAAGCATTTGCAGCAGGTTCTCAAGAAGCGGCGCTGTACTACCCAGCTTTTTAGCTTTCAGAAGCACCTGTCGCGCCCGCATGCGTTCTTTGCTGGCGGCATCCTGATCGTCGAGCGTTGCTGCTTCTGATACCAGGCACGCGCCCAACCCCACCAAAACGTCGCGATCGTCTGGGCTCTTGAGCGCCAGTTCTTCAAACAGCGGCAAGGCCTCAAGATGTTTATCCTGTTTAAAAAGCTCAAATGCCAGCTTGCGATTGTCATCCACGCCGGCGCTTTGAGCATATCCGCCGGAGCGCAGGAGAAAACCGCAAACAGTAACCAGCAGGAAAAGTAGACGGCCGGCGCGGCGCATATTCCCCTCCAATCGCAAAACATTGCCTCGGGAGAAGAACGATCTTACTCCAGGATCTTGCAATGACCGACAGGCATTCCCCATGTCCTCAACAGGTGAAAGTTTTGCTCGCGTTGCCGCACGCTACTTTTGTCCCAGCACAAATTAAAAAGACGTGTTTCCGCCCTGGCTCCTCAGGCCTTTGCGCCTGCCTGAGCATTGCCCAATCCGGTTACCGGATAAACGCGCGGCGCGTCTGTGGGCACACCCAGATTGACCGCCTTCGTGTAGTTATCAGGCCCGATCAGGGCATGGTTGCCGGCTACGTTGCCTGACTGGTTCAGGAATGACCACTCCTGGCCCACATGGCCATACTGCAAGTGGATAATCTGGCTCGGTGGCAGCATTGGAATCAGGTCGGCCAGATTTACCACGCGATAGCTTTGCGGCACCCAGAAGTTGTAAGCGTCCACAAATGCCGGATCGCCTACGCGAGGCCCGGCGTAGTTGTACATCTGTACCGTTGGCAACAACGAAAGAATACGCAGCATCGGTGAAGCCAGCACTGCCAGCGCGCCCCCCAGACTGTGGCCGGTTACAAGGCATGGCAGGGCAGGGTTGAACTGTTTGGCCGCCGCCAGAATCTGGTCCGCTAGCATGACAAAGAAGATGAGGAAACCCAGGTGGACCTTGGCGAACTGAAACTTCCCATCGCTGTACCAGACCAGCGGCACCGGGAACTGAGGGATCGTGGCATCCAGGGCCCACTCGAAATCCGACTGCGTCCCGCGCAGCGCGATGACGTTGCATGTAGATGATGTAAGCGCAAACCCGAAATAAACGTCTTGCAGGCTGGGAAAGAGCGCGTGAACGCTTGCGCGGACTTCCGCGCTGTTCTGTACGTTCTGCAAGAGCAGCGGGGCCAGAGGCCCGGCTTGAGCGGACAAACTCAACAGCTTGAGCTTTGACAGGTCGATCTCCGGCGCCATGAAGGAGGCGATCTGCTTGTATCCGGCTGGAGGTTTGATCTCCCCGTGCTTTTCCGGTGGAAGGCCGTACTGGACGTACGTGAGTTCGCACGCTTCCACCAGCAGATTGGAAAGGTTCGGGTCGTAACCGGAGACTGGCATGGTTTGAATCCTCCAATGAGTGAGTTGCGGGAATGTCCAGCCACAGCCTTTGAAGAATGGAATGCGGCAAAGAACTTGCAGCTGGATGTGCGTTCGTATTGTAGTCCCGCTGGCTGATCGCTGGCCCGGCGGGCTAACAATTTTACAAAACAGAAAATGTTCGCATTACCAACGCCGTAACATTCTCCCGGCTGCCACCCGAACCGCCGATGCAAACCTTGGCAAGCCGCAGGCGTGTGAGGGACCTGCTCCGCCGCTTCTGGGCGGAAGCCACAAGTGCATTTGAGTGCCAACTCTTCAAACAATAGAGACTGGCTTCCGGTTTTCTCTTGGCATCTCCCCGGCGGAAGAGATTCCCGGCCAATTTAATTTTTCAGGTTCACGTCTCCCGCCGTTACATGGGCGTGCAATCTGTACTTGCCCGGGCCTTTCCATTTGATTGAGCGGAACAATCCTCCTGCGGCGGCCTTGAATGCGGGTGCGTGTACATCGCCGGCGGTCACGGAGGCGTCCACATCGCCCCAATCACTGGAATTGCCTACGGAGATATTCAGGTTCCCCGCGTTGGCCTCAACATCTTTATCGCCCGTGATTCCCCCTATTTCAAGGTTTCCCGCGGTCAGGCGGACGCGCACATCAGCAAGCGCCGGCACTTCAATGATCGCGTGAAAATTATCATGCGGCGTATTCTCCACGCGCACGTCTGCCGATTTGCCATTGGTCGTCAGCTTCACACGCACGCCCTTGGCGCTAGCTTCATTCCAGTGCACATGTATGCGATTGTCAGAGCTCGCGCGAATCTTGTAATCGCCGGACTCCAGCGTCATCTCGATTTTCCCGCCGGAAACAAAATCCTTTTCCACCGGACTGCCTGTGCTCTGCGCTCCAAGCGGCGTCACCCAGAGAACTGCCAGAAACAGTGCCGCCGCGATCGCGGTTTTCATCGTCCTGCCCTCCTTGTACACACCACAACCTGGCTTGTGATACGCAAAGGCAGGGCATCCGGTTCCAGCGATTTTGGTAGCAATCTCACCGCGGATGAACGCGGATTTACGGTCTAAAATGGCTCTGTTGAACCTTTTGATCCGTGTAAATCCGTCTTATCAGTGTTATCAGTGGTGAGGTTTTGATTTTAGGCTTCTATCTTGGCAGCTCCAGCTTCTGCCGCTTTGCTCCATCCGGACTGCTCACGGCCAGCTCCGCCGCGCTGTATTTTGGCGCGCTGATATAGCCATGGATATGGTCATGGCGGATACTATTGATCACCAGCTCAACCGGGCGGCCCTGCTCCGTGTAGAACAGAACGGGCTGGAACAGGTTCACATGCTTCTGTGAGACCTCTGCGTCTTCCACCCTGATTTCCAGGTCGGCATACATATGTTTGGTGTTGGCCTTGCGCAGGCTGAGAGCGATGGGGCCGGTGCGCTGGAACTGCTTGGTCTTATCCAGATCAAACTCAAAGTAGTTGCGCTCGCCTTTTTTCTGCAGCGTCACAAGCTCTTCATGCGTCCGTGCGATGCCGCCCTCCAGGTCAGTCCGCGTAGAAACCAACTCTTGGCGCGTGGAATCAATCGCCCTGCCCTGGGCGTCAACTTGCGTCTGCAGATGTCTAATGCGAACGTCGTTTGCGTTGTACCGGGCAGCGGGCCTGGTATGAGGCCTCGTCGTCGACGGCGCTTTCACCGGCGCGGGTTGCGCGGCTGGAGGAGTATTGAGCGAGTCAATCTTCGCGGCAAGGGCGGCCATCTGTGCGCGCGTATCGTTCAGGCTCGCGATCACCTGATCGTTCTGGGCGGAAATCTGCTTGACCTGGTAGTGCTGGTGGACTGTATAGCCAAGCAGCCCGGTGATGGTGAGAAGCACGACCGCCAGGCCTCCGCGAACATGCGGGGTAAAAATTGGATTAGACATGGGGAAAGCCTCCCTGGGGAATTTAGGAGGCGAAGTGGCGCTACATATTAGATCAGCCAACCAGAGCTGCTGTTGCAATGCTGAAGAAAGAAAGTTGCAGGATCGACGCGAGCAGGTCAGCTAGGCTTTATTGCTTTGGAACCACACTCAGGCAGTCGCGCAGCCGCGCTTCTCCGCCCCACTTCTCAAAGGCTTGTTTTGCGTCGGCGGCAAGCTTGCTCTCATTGGTATGGTCATACTTGGCCGGCTGGCCGCCAAAAAACACCCAAAGGACATCCGGGGTATCAACCTGCCCAACGCTGCTGGTCTTGCGCGTGAGTTGATCGGTAACCGGCTTACCTGCGACCAGACGGGCCAATGCGGCGCTGCCCTCGCCAATGCGCGGGCCTCCGTCACCAACCACGAAAGGAACGGCGATGTTCTTACGCCTATCTATTGCTACACCGAAAGAACCAAAAGCGACTCCTCGCGAAACCAGCCCTTGGGGAACAACGGCTGAAGGAACGCGCAGCGGATTGACGTATCGGCTCTGGTCTTTGAGGTCGGTAACATTGCTGTCTACCAGCGATGTGGGCGAGACGTAAAAGCCCGAGCCGTCTTTCTGCAGCACCGGTTTGACGGACGTGACTTTCTTGCCGTGGATTGTGGCCGTACCTTCACCAAGAATGCCATACCAATTGATTGCGCCGACCGCCGGATCTTGCCAGCCTGAGTCGCCTATGCGTTTGAAGTCCTGCATAAAGCGCCCTGTGCAGGTCGCATTGCTCTCTGAACCCTGATAGCTTTTGCCATCAGGCAGGTAAACCTTTCCGGCGTTGCACAGGTGAAGCAGCGCGCCTCCTGCGAAGTTTGTGGGACTGTAGGCGTGGCCGTAACCATCCAGGTTGACGTTCATCTTGGCAAAGGCGGCGATACCGCCTCCATCCATGGCCCATGCGTTCCTGGCTCCTCCAACCTCAGTCAGCGGCTTGCCGGCGCAGCTTTGGGCGGCTGCGCTCTGCAGAAACATCAGAGCGATCACTGATACGGTGAATACCAATTTCATTTTCACCCCTCCGTGCACTCCTTTAATAAGCGCGCGACTGAGAACTTGCGTTCTCTATACTCCAATCCGCTTCTTTGGCGCGCAAAACCGCCGATGCTGCTCAAAGATATAACTGTCCGTCATTCCCGCAACGTAATCGCAGACGATTCTGTGCAGCGGCTCGGTGCGTGTTTTCTCCTGGTAGCTGGCGGGCAGCTCGCGCGGAAATTTCATAAAGAAGGCAAACATTTCTGCTATCACCTTCTCCGCCTGCTGCTTGTCACGCTGCTGCGCCGGACTGTAATAAACGTTCGCGTAAAGAAAGTCTTTGATCTGCTTGCGCTCTTCGTCCACTTGCGGGCTGAAAGCAATCAGCCGCTCCGGATACTTCCGTACTGCCTCAACTGATTTAACGCCTGCTTCGCCAATCAGCTTCCGACTATTGATGATCAAGTCGCTCACAAGGCGGTCCAGCACGCGCTTGAGCGTCTCATTAAATAGCAGCTTCTCTGCGGCGGCGGGATAGCGCTGCTCAACTTCCGCATGCAGCCGCGCAAATAGCGGCACGTTCTGCCGCACCTGCTCGCGCGTGAGGATCTTTGCTTCAACGCCATCATCCAGATCGGCAGTTGAGTACGCAATCTCATCGGTAAAGTCGATCAACTGCGCTTCCAGCGGCGGACGCTCGTCCAGCAAATATTCCGCCAGCTCAGGAAAATCCGCAGCATCATAATCGCGAGAGTGCTTCACGATTCCCTCGCGCACCTCAAACGTCAGGTTCAGCCCGGGAAATTCCGCATAGCGATGCTCGAACTGCTCCACCGTGCGCAGCGCGTGCAGGTTGTGGTCAAACTGGTCGCCATATTCCTGCATGGCCGCATTCAACACGCGCTCGCCCGCATGGCCAAACGGGGGATGGCCCACGTCATGCACAAGGGCCAGCGCCTCGACAAGGTCTTCATTCAGTTGCAGCTCGGCGGCAATGGTGCGGGAAATCTGCGCGACCTCAATGGTGTGCGTGAGCCGGTTGCGAAAATGGTCAGAACGGCGGCCGGTAAAAACCTGCGTCTTGTTTTCCAGCCGGCGGAAAGCCCGCGAATGCACCACGCGGTCGCGGTCGCGCTGGAAGACGTTGCGGTAAGCATGGGCTTCTTCCGGATAGCGCCGTCCGCGGCTCTCTTCCGCCCGCAACGCGTAAGGGGCAAGCATAGAAAGAGTGTATCGCAGGCGAACCCATCTTTTGTCGCTCCGCCTCCGCCTCCGCGACGGCCTGCGGCACAAGAAACCTGTCATTGCTCCGCTTTACGGCACGACTAAAGTCATGCCCTGACACTTGCCCTTTTCGTGGATGCGCACTGGGGAGTGCCACCATAATTGTGTTTGTGTTTGCATAATCCGTGTGCGCCAACGGCAAATTTGTTAGACTGCCATCTCATATGACGCCAACAACTGATCTACCGCAACCATCGGCGCGCTAACGCAACTGGGTGCCATGGATCGCATTGCTGCTTGCCCTGGCTGCCCTGCTTTCCAATGCCGGATACTTCATGGGACTTCCCGGGCAGCGTGCCCTGCCGTGGCTGAGTGTGGCCCTGGCGATTGCCGCACTTATTTGCGCCGCCGTGGGAATGATGCGCGCTTTCCGCCAACCGCAGATTTATGGCGGCAAGGTTTCCAGTCCGATCCTCGGCGTGTTGTCACTGCTGATCTGCGGCCTGGTTGCGATTGCGTCTGTCACGTCGCGCGCTCTGCCATCATCGGCGGCAGCGCCGCAAGTGGGACAGAAAGTTCCCGACTTCACGCTGGCCGATACCAGCGGCAACAAAGTGTCGCTCGATCAGTTGCTGGGCAAGGCCGACGCCGCAACTTCGGCTTCTGCAAATTCGGCATCCGCAAGCAGAACAGTGGGGCAAGCTACTCCAGTTGCTCTGAGCACGTCAACGCCGCCCAAGGCGGTGCTGCTGGTCTTCTATCGTGGATACTGGTGACCATTCTGCAACCTCGAGTTACGAGGCATACAGAAAAACCTGAAAGAGTTTGAAGCTGCCGGTGTGCGTCCCGTGGCCATCAGCGTGGACACGCCGGAAGTATCGCGCAACCTGGCCGGCAAGGCCGGTTATACCTTCCCTATCCTGTCCGATCCCACGACTGAAACCATCCGCCGCTATAACCTGCTGCACAAAGGCGGCGGGCCTGAACACAGTGACATTGCGCGACCTGCAGAGTTCCTGGTGGATTCCTCCGGCACCGTGCGCTGGACGAACTTCACTGAAGATATCCGGGTCCGCGCCAAGGCTGACGAGATGCTGGCCGCGGCGAGGGGGATGAAGTAAAGGTGTTCCTTGTATGCCTGCGGCATTTCGCTAGTTCCAGATCGGGTCGCCGGCGTGAACTACATTGTTGCAATGATTGCATTTGTCATTTTTTTTGCCGGCCCACAGCTGCATTTCACCCGTGACGCCGTTATACACATAATATCTAGATCCGCTTGTTCCGCGGCGCCAACCAAGAAGCAATTGGAGAACCTCGGTTGCGGCATGTCCCGCTAGCAGCCCGTTGAAGGATGAAACGTAGGCATTTCGACTTCCGTGCTCGGATTGAGATTTCAAGTTGAGGTACGAACGATCAGCGCCACCGGCTTCCTTCTCCAATTTGCTTTTCGTAAGAAAGCCCGTGCACCAAAGACAGAAGTCGCCAGGAACGATGGTGAAAGCATTTCCCGGCAACGAGCTCAGCTCGGAAACACCAAGCATAGTGCCGAGAACGATCTTAAAGCCAATATCAATATATGGAATACCAAACCTTCCGCCAATTTCCAGCAAATCTGCGCGGGCTTGAAGGTTGTTAACGCATCCGACAATGACATCTGCTGTCTTAAGTGCGCAGACCGCGGTCGGCGATGTAATTTCGGCTGGAATCGCTTGAAATCTAGTAGATCGGTTCACCAAGAAACATTGACGCTTTGCAACTGACGTCTTCCTTGCGCCCCAAGTCAGATCAATAAACCACGGGCAATCGGTAGTGAGTCGGTTCTCAAAATCATAGGTTTGTGGATCTATACCGATGATGTTTCCTATTCCCCATGATGCAAGCTGCGTAACAATCTGGCTTCCCCCGCCGCTAAGACCAACAACGGCTACTTTCGCCTTACGCATAATTTTTCGATTTATGCGATTCTCTGCTAGAGGAACCCGCTGGAATTCCTCCCACTCCTCCCGCTTATAGGAATTACTCGCGAGAGTTTCAATATGCGACCCCAAAAAGCGCACTTCCACCTCTTCAATCGGGTGATTGAAGCCGGGACACCATACCAGACCAACTGCTGAATGGTCGCCGATTACTATTGAGCCGTGGTAGCGGCCCGGAACGAATGATTGAAAATATGGCAGCAGTTGAGATGCACTTTCGCGATCATCATTCGAGAGCGCGACGTGAGTACCGCCATGCCGGTGGAAAATAACCAAACCAAGTGAAGATTCGGCGCAAAGGTTCATCAGTTCGATGTTCCATCGTGCCGACCACCTAGCACCATGTCCAAGACTTGGTATGAATGCCGATTCCGGCGCATGCACTAACCGCTTCACCTGAATCAAAGCATATTGATTTGTACGATTCGCGCTCGCCAACGCAAAGACAACAGGCTCGTGATGAAGCCACGGGTCGTTGAGAATTTGGCGAATTCGTTGGGCCAAGTCGTACGGAATTCTCACTTGAGCTTTATTGGGCAAGGGCAAATCTCCTAAGTTTGGCCTGTACGAACTGCACAGCAGTGCTTCTGATCTGGTCCCAGTTCTGGATCGCGTAGGAATAAGTATTCCAAATCTCGCCACCAACCATTACTTGGCCCGTTGCTGGTTGATTGCCGGAGGCCAATCTTGGAACCTGCGCTAAGTAAAACTCGGGTTTGTCGGCGGCCGGATCAAGAACGACTAATGCCGCCGATCTCTGAGGAATGCAGCCGTCAGGAAAGTCCACGGTCGCGAGTCTTATCAGTTTGCGGTTCGCATCGTTGGCCACAACAGAGCCGTCAAATGCCTGCCGCAACTCGTCTTCGAAGCGTTGCATCGTGTCGGGGTTCAAAATGATTTTCTCCTTACGAAACGGTTCCGTTGGGGACGGCGATAAAATGTTCTCCGTTTTTGATCTCAATGACTTCGTCATCCCTCAGAGGAAGCGGCCGACCTTCACGCTTGATGGCCAAGGCAAAATCTGACTGTACGCCTGCCGCAAGCTTGATTTGAGCAACAGTCACTGTTTCGGAGGTGAACTCCACTTCGATCTCTTTTTGGTTTTCAATCTGCACAAAGATATGAATCGTTCGCAGTTTGGCTTCGCTGGACATAGCTTCAATGCTCCTGTTGTTATTATTAAATCCGCTTGCAAGACTAATCAGCTTGCAAGCGTAGTATTACTCCAAAAAAATATCATGTCAACAAGTATTTTTGCCGGTCGTCAGCGTTCAAAAAACCAAGCTTGGCCAGCCGGACCTTTGCAGCTAGTGTTGATACCTCAAACTTACGTGACACCACGGTGATCAGATCCTGCCCATGGTTCGAGTTCGTGGGCACTCCAGTAACACTCAGGCCTGCCGCCTTCAAGAATTCTGTGACCGAAAGCCGCAACGCCCCGATAGGCATTAGCAGTGCTCCTGAACAATACCCTGCTTGCCATTCCGCCCAGTCGTATTCGGCTGGGCTTTCCACCTGCTCTCGTTTGCACTGTTGCCTGACGACTTCCGCGCCCTCGAACAACCCAGGCGAACTAGCCTTGAGTTCAAACAGAGGTCCATGTAATTTGACATGCGCGAACTCGTGGGTCAGCGTGGTGCGGAATGGATTTGTAAAGCGTTCAGCAGATGATAACTTGGCACTAATTTTCACAAGCGGAGAGGTTCCCGGCTCGAATTCTGTCACACCCCACAATTCATTTCCGCTCTCGTCTTTCAAGTCAGCGTATTGATCAACCACCGCCACCTGTTCCAACAAATGAATCAAGTCATCAGTTGCGACGGGATATACAATCCTGCGATGACGAGAAAGCAGGAAGCTGGAAATAACTTGCTCACACTCGGCGTCAAGCTCGCCTTGTGAATAGTGGGGTCGTCGCTGAAATCTACCCGTCTTGTCAGGGACCGAATACATACTATTTTTTCCTGAATAGACTCATCGCCTTCTTCACATTCTCCTCGGTGAGTTTTTCCCGTACGTCCTCAGGGACAAATCCGGTGAGCACCACGATGTAGTCGGGATCGAGATCGAGGGCCTTCGCGAGACCTCTTGCCACGTGTTCGGAAGGTGTTCGTCGGTCAAATTCGATGTCATTAAAATACTGTGGCGTAATAGCCGTTCCATCTTCCTTCTTGACCTTGTCTGCCAGTTCACGCTGAGTGAACCCCTTACTTTTTCGCGCTTCTCGAATAATCTGTCCGAGGCTTTGAGCCATTCAGTTCACTCCATCCGCTAATCAGCTAATGTGCGTATTATATTACACCTTCTATTCGCCAATACAAAGCCGAATTTGCCGCCCCTACCGTTGCCGGGGCTCAATTTCTTTTTCACCATACCCCGCGCTTCGCCCGGGGCTACCATTGTTCGCGCTTTGCAGGCGCTTCGGGACATCGAGGTTCCGAGCTTGGTGAATCAGGTCGATGAGTTTGGGAAAACCTTCATGAAGTCAGGCAGAGGATCGCAGATTTTTCTGTTACAGCGGCCGGAAAGAATGCTAAAGTAAATTCGTCTTTTGTTTGTAGCGACTGATAACGATACTGTAAGGTAAAAACTCACAGCCGAGGGCGGCTGTGCCACATGTGCATCGTAGGCGCAGGCGAGGGTGCCCTTCGGTAGACTCTGCGGGCTAAAAAAAACACAGGCAAGAGTGCCTGTGCCACATGAAAAGACGAGGAGTCGCAGGCGAGGGCGCCTGCGGTCCACAAGTAGTCATAGGAGAGGGTGCCCCTTCGATAGGCTCAGGGCAGGCTCTGCGGTCCAGGAAAAGTCACAGGCGAGAGAGTGCCTGGCCACATAAGAGATTTGAAACAAAGGCACAGCCGAGGGCTTCTCTACCCAATCAAGCCAGAACCGGGCTTGATTGGAGCCCAGGCTGTGGTCCACAAGTTTAGTTTTTTGTTTTTCACCCGGCTTTGAGGCCGGGTTTTTGCATTTTGGGGTTGCGACCCTCTGCCTGATGTCTCAGCCGAAAGTGGGGACGAAATGGGGAGGAATAAGGTAAGCACATTTGTTTGCAACAAGGGCAAGTGGGGACACCTGGGGAGGAATGGCGTAAGTCCTTTAGAAATGGGGATGAGGGGAGGGGTAGGGGTATCCCGGCCATCCCCACTTTACGAAGAAGACCTGAAAATCGGCTGGACAGCGCAAGACTAAGGACGATGGCGACGGCAGCAGTGCAAAAGGGTAAAGACCCAACTTCAAGACGAGGTAAAACGATGAGCATGAGCCTGGACGCACTATTTAAGTTGGCAAAGGAGAGAGCAGCCGAAGAGGAAGCCAAGCCATTGGAGCAGAGGCGGAGAGAATACCGGGAAAAGCACGGTGTGCAATGGGAAAGCAGCGAAGAGGGCAAACTATGCGTGGAATTTTACCGCGCCTATACGGCTTACAAGGAATATCTGGAAGAGAATTTGCGCGATTGGCGGGAGGGCAATGACACTCCGCTGGAATTTGAAGAGCACCAGGCATTTGAAGTGATGGCGCGGACGATGGCCGAATATCAGAAGCATCGCAAGGAGAGGGACAAGAGAAACCTGGAAAAGGCCAAATTGGCAGCACGATGCACGCATCGGCGAGCGGGCGGGGAATACTGCGGGTCTCCGCGCATGAATGGCAGCAAGTACTGCTACGGGCATGACAGATTGCTGGCAGCGCGGACTCAAGACCTGGAACTGCCGCCGCTGGAAGACGCCAACGCGATTGTGCTGAGCCTGACCAAGGGGTTAAATGCAATGATGAAGGGCCAGATGGACCTGAAGTCGGCAGGAATGTTTTTTTACGGTATGCAGATTGTAGCCAGCGTGATGGGACGGGTGAGATTTGGCGAGCCGGAGCAACCGGAGGAGCCAGAGGAAGAAGACCCAGAGGAAGAGGACCCAGAAGAGGAAGAGGAAGAGGAAGAAGAGGATGAGCCGTGAGACCTGGTGGGAAGCGGGAAAAACCTTATCACTGAATAACACGGATGACACTGATCAGGAAAAGCAAAACCTTTTACCACAAAGGACACGAAGGAATACAAAGGAAGAGAAGATCGGGCGATCTGGTGATCGGAAAAAGTCAAAACCTTAACCGCAAAGGACACGAAGGAACGCAAAGGAAGACAGAGGAAAAGGCAGGGAGGTCGGGGAAACCCGGAAGGCACCGCAAACGATGTAAAATATAAGGTTCTGTCACATCATCCGCTCCCGCTATGGTGAGCGCAAAAAAGGAAATCATTTATGGCGACCCTGCTTGAGATCTCAAACCGCACGCTGCGCGTACCCACTACTCCGTTTAAAAACGAGCCGCTCACCGACTTTGGCAACGCGGAAAATGCCCGCAAGATGAAGGCCGCGATAACCAAGGTCCGCGCGGAGCTGGGACGCGAATATGACATGGTGATTGGCGAGAAGCTGATCAGGACCACGGAGAAGATCAAGAGCGTGAATCCGGCAAAGCCGAGTGAGATTGTTGGCGTCTTCCAGAGCGCGGGACGCGAGCATGTGGAGCCGGCGATCCAGGCTGCGCAGCAGGCGTTTGAGACGTGGAAACGCACGAGCGTGGAACAGCGCGCGTCATTGCTGCACACGGTGGCGGGCATACTGCGCGAGCGCAAATTTGAGTTTGCCGCGTGGATGGTGTTTGAAGTGGGCAAGAACTGGGCGGAAGCCGACGCCGACATTGCCGAGACAATTGACTTTGCGGAGTTCTACGCGCGCGAAGCGCTGCGGCTGGCCCAGGCCAAAACGCCCACGCAGTTGCCGGGCGAAGCTGACCGGCTGATCTACATTCCGCTGGGCGTGGCCGCGGTGATTCCGCCGTGGAATTTCCCGTGCGCGATTATGGCCGGCATGACCATGGCCGCGATTGTGACCGGAAACACCGTGGTGATGAAGCCCTCGCACGATTCTCCGGCGATTGCCGCGAAGTTCTTTGAAGTTTTGCAGGAAGCGGGCATGCCGGACGGCGTGGTGAATTTCTGTCCTGGATCAGGTTCCACGTTTGGCGCGGGGCTGGTGGAGCATCCGCTCACGCGCTTTGTGGCGTTTACCGGATCGAAAGAAGTGGGCCTCGACATTAACCAGCGCGCGGCCAAACCGCAGCCGGGACAGAAGTGGATCAAGCGCACCATCCTGGAAATGGGAGGCAAAGACTCAATCATTGTTGACGCCGATGCCAACCTGGACGCGGCCGTGGAAGGCGTGGCCCAGGCGGCCTTCGGCTTCCAGGGACAGAAATGCTCAGCCTGCTCGCGCGCCATCGTCGACGAAAAAATTTATGACGTGTTTCTGGAGCGCCTGAAAGACCGCGTTGCAAAAATCACAGTCGGCGATCCTACGGAGAACAAGCCGATGGGCCCCGTGGTGAGCGAGAAGGCGATGAAGAGCATTCTCAACTACATTGAAATTGGCAAAAAGGAAGGCCGTCTGATTCACGGCGGCGGCCGCGCGACGGACGCGGGCGATGGTTACTTTATCCAGCCCACGGTGATTGCCGATATCCCGCCGATGGCGCGCATTTCCCAGGAAGAAATTTTTGGGCCCGTGCTGGCCGTGATCAAGGCGCGCAATTTTGAAGACGCGCTGGCCATTGCCAATAACACTGAGTTCGGGCTCACGGGCGCGGTGTATAGCACGTCACGCGACAAGCTGGAGAAGGCGCGCACGGACTTCCACGTTGGCAACTTGTATTTCAACCGTAAATGCACCGGAGCCATGGTGGGCGCGCATCCGTTTGGCGGCTTCAACATGTCCGGCACGGACTCAAAGGCCGGCGGCCCGGATTATCTGTTGCTCTTTACCCAGGCAAAATCCGTGGCGGAAAAAATCGGCGATGCCGGACCGATCACGGACGACATGAATAAGAAGGGCGAGGAATCGCGCTAGTTTTGTCGGATCGAATAGACAGGCAAACCTCACCACGGATTTCACGGATCAGACGGGATAAAGCGTTTTGATCCGCGTCATCCGTGTTTATCTGTGGTAGGGTTTCCGTTTCCCGATCTTTGCGCTTCCTGCTTAGTTCTAAAGTGCTACTGCTCATCGCGTTAAGAATATTTAAGTTCGCTGCTTGCGCGAACCTCCGCGGTTCAACTGTGCGTCTTATCTAAAACAGAGCACAAAATTTCTGCAAGGAGAGTTAATACGCGATGAGGAGTAAGTCTGTCTTATCCCCAGTAGTATTCGCCGCATTCATCTTTTTGTTTATAGCGTCTGGCTTTGCCCAGGACTTTAAGTCTGAATTCAGCGTTCAGGGCACGGCGAACCTGCCCAAAAACTCCACCAACATTGATATCCCGCATGACGCAACCAAGAGCGGCGGCTTTCTTATTGGCTACCGCTACCACCTGAACTCATGGTTCGCCCTGCAGGGCGATTACGGTTACACCCGCGACACACAAAAGTATTTTGATCCGTTCTTTGGCGAGACAGATATTCAGACCAACATCCATCAGCTTACGGGCGAAGCCGTGATTAGCGCGCCTGCCAGCAGCAGAGTGCGGCCTTATGGGCTGGCCGGAATCGGCGGACTTTTCTTCCGTCCTACCGACTCTCTGAATAATAACTTCATCGGCATTGGCAATAGCAGCGGCAACAACCAGACCAAAGCGGCATTCGTATACGGCGGCGGAGTTGATTTCGATATCAGCAAATACCTGGCGCTGCGGGCGGAATATCGCGGCTACCTGTACAAGATCCCCGACTTCCAGCTCCCCGGCCTGGCCAGTGACAATTTCACCCACCTGGCCCAGCCGTCGGTCGGGCTGGTTTGGAGATTCTAAAGCCTGGAGGTTTAGGCTTAAGGTTCTAAGGGTCCGCGCGTCCGATTTCCGGCCAGAGTTCCTGCTTTAGGGCACTGGCCGGAAGTCCAGCTTCCTCGCCCCGAATAAGGAACTAAGGTTCCGGCGAAAGGCATGTTAAAAAGGACGACCCACGCAAGGGATTATTTGACTTAAGCAGCATCGCTGCTTGAGAATAGGGCCAGCTTTAGCTGCTATGTGCCGCAGCTATCATTTTTCCGAAGACGCGCCCGAATTCACCAAGCGCGTCAGCGTTAGGGATGTTTCCAAAATGGCCAGGATCCTTTGCGTCGACGATGAACCGCACGTAGTCACATTGAAGTGCGCCATCCTTGAATCTGCCGGACACACAGTCACCGCTTCCACATCGGCCCGCGACGCCATGGAAAAACTCCAGAGCAACACCTATGACGCCGTGGTAACAGACTGGCGTCTGGGCGATGCCAACGGTCGCGCCGTAGTGCAAGCCGCCAAAAATAACAGCAGCATGCCTGTGGTAGTTGTCTCGGGTTATGTGGCTGAAGCGTTTCAGGCCGCCGAGCCGCTGGCCGATTTGTATCTGGAAAAGCCGGTCAATCCTGAAGAGCTGGTGACGATCGTGAATGAGCTGCTCAAGAGCAGCGAACGCGCGACGTCGCACTAGTTCTGTCGCTTCGCTCCACACCGCTCGTGATCTTTTCCTTCGATCAAAATTGTATTGCTCCTGTTGCTAGCGGCTCGGGCGAATCGGCCCTCGCCGCTCATTCCGCGAATCAAAGCGAAACACGCAACTGGGCAAATCAGGCAATTGAAAGAAACATCCATCTTCGGGCCAGTGCGAATGTACTGTTTGCAACCCGCAAAATCAGGTTTTCAATTACCCAATTACAAAATTACTCAATTACCAAATCTTTTTTTTGATTCGTGTTCATTCGCGTGAATTCGCGGCTTAACTTCTATACGATTTCAGCAGCTCGTCCACGTCGTCGTAACCACATGGAAAATCCACTCCGCTGATCGAAGCTCCAGCCTTCAGCAGCGCCTCCACTGATTCAGGTGATCTCCTGTTCGTCCAGTAGGAGTCCACACAGGCTTTCACGGCAAGCATCAGCGGAGTTCGGCCTTTTGCATCTTGTGCGTTTACGTTTGCGCCGCGCTCAATCAGCAGTTTCACGGTTTTAGGCCATGCTTTCCATGCCGCAACATGCAGCGCCGTGCTGTTCTTCGCGATATCGAAATAAGGATCGCCGTCATAGAGCGCGTCCACTGTCACGCCAATATCGAGCAGGTTTTGAACGCCCTTGGTGTTTCCGTTTCCGGCAAACTCCGCCAGGAGCGCGCTGCCTTCAGCCAGAAGTTCGCGGATGGCCCCCAGTTCGCTGTACTTGGTAAATCTTGCAACGTTGGCCAGTTGTTGAAATTGTTCACGAAAGGCGCGCGCCCCCGCCATACCGCCTCTTGCCGCGCAGGCTCTTACAATCAGACTTTCCACGCCGTCATACGGCATTGGCATGGGAAACTCGCGGCGTGCGAATGTCCAGAGCACGTCGCTCCTGCCTCTTCGCGCTGCCATCGCAATACCTGTCTTTCCGTCTACTTCATTCTTCTGTGTTAGATCGGCTCCGTGGTCAAGCATCAAATCAATCAGCTCAATCCGGTTATCGCGCCGCAGCGCCTGATGCAGCGCCGTGTAATGCCAGCGCGTCATCCGGTTCGGATCGGCTCCGTGCTCCAGAAGATATTTCATTCCGTCGTAATCGTGCATGTCGGCTTTGCGCAGCAGCATGGTCGTTAAGCTGTCGGCGGTGAGCTTGCCACTTTCTACCAGCACATGCAACGCGGAGTTGTCATAGCTTTCCGGAGAGTGATAGGGCGTTTCCACGTCGTTGGGATCAGCGCCGCGCTCCAGCAGCAAGCGTGTAAGCCCCGCATGAACAGTTACTGCTGCCGCGCCATAAATCGCGCTTTCAAAGTCATGATATTCGTCCTTGCTCCAGAAGCCGCTATTCGGATCAGCCCCGGCATCGAGCAGCGCAGTGGCCGCACGCAGAAACGACTCTGACCGTGTTTTATCCAGCCGCAAATACTTTGAGAGACACAAATAGACCAGCGCGTCGCCGTCGTAAGGCGCTTCCTTCCTGGTGACGTTTCGCGGATCAGCGGCGATGAACCGCCTCACCGCCGCATCATCGCCCAGGATCGCTGCCACATGAATACTGCTATGCGCAATCTCCGGATGCGCTGCCAGGATCGCGTCCGCCGCATCCAGCGTTCCGTGCCAGATTGCCGCCTCGATAAAAGCGGCTACGGGATTCTTCAGCGCGGCAATCTCGCTGTTGATCACTTCAATGCGCTTGGCAAATTTTGGCCAGCTCTCAAACCCATGTTCGCGCGCGATCACCAATTGCGCGTCGGCCAATGCAAATTTGCTGATGTCAAATCCCGATTCTGCAAGCTTTTCAAAACGTGGATGATTTCTTTTAACCCGGCGAATCGTCTCCACATCCGCGGAGCGATAAGCTTTCAACAACTCTTTAGCTTGTTTTTTATACTGCTCCAGGCTGGGACGGGCGGGTAGCGGCTTAGGGTCCATCAACGACCTTCCTTTCATGGTTGCGCCTGTTGAATCCGCATGAATCAGGCTGAAAGAAAGTTCGCACTCTCAATTTTTGTTCAAGGTGGGCACGGCCCTTTCCGCGGACTGGATGCGCCCTCTAGCGCTGAAAGCCAGCGTAATGCGGAAAGACGCCTGAAGTCAATCTGATGTGCGATGTGTCGCATCCAAAGCGAGGCATCAAGTCTGTTTTTGCAGTAGAACGTGCATCGCATGCTCGGTGGAAACGTGTTTCGTGCATGCGTAGCCGAGCACCGCCAGGTCCATGCCGGTAAATAAGTTCTCGCCAGAGCCCATCAGAATCGGACAAAACGCGAGATGCAGTTCATCGATGAGCTTCGCCCGAAGATACTGCTGAATCGTCGCCACTCCGCCGCCGATCCGTATATCTTTGTCCTTTGCCGCATCCTTTGCGCGTTGCAGGGCGGCGTGGATTCCGTCGGTAACAAAGTGGAACGTTGTTCCGCCTTTCATCTCCAGTGCCTTCCTTGGATGGTGCGTCAGCACAAACGTGGGCACGTGATAAGGGGGCTCGTCGCCCCACCATCCTTTCCACGACTCGTCCGGCCAGGGGCCGCGCACAGGTCCAAACATGTTCCGTCCCAGAATCCACGCGCCGACGTTCTCCATGCCGCGCCGCGCCCACTCATCATCAACGCCAGTTGAGCCTCCTTCCAGCCCGTGCATCTGCTTAAACGTGCGCGTAGAGAAAAACCACTCAAACAACTCAGGACCGCGGATTCCCAGGGGATTCTCAAGACTCTGGTTCGCACCGGCGGAGTAACCATCAAGCGACACAGAAAATGCGCTGACCCGAACTTTTGACATGTATTTCACTATAAGTGCGAACAGTACAGGCGTCAAAAATCAGAGGGTAGTGTCTCAGTTTGACCAGGTGTTAGACGATTGTGGACCGCAGCCGCCCCCGGCTGCGCTGAAGAACGTTTGGGAACGCAGGCGAGAGCGCCTGCGATCTACATTGTTTTTATACGATCAAAGACCGAGTGTTTCCTTCACTGCGACACTACCAAATCAGAGGGATCTGTCCGGCAACAGCTTCTTTCCGCCTGGATACAATCGGAGAACCCTATTCACAAAAGAAAAACGGCCGAGTAGCTTCTCGGCCGCTTCAGTTTTCTTGGATTATGGAACTTATCGCGCCGCGGGTGTCGCCGTTGCCGCCACTGACGTCGCTGCCGCTTCCGCCAATATACGATGGTGAATCGTAAACAGCGCAAGCTCCAGCCGGTCAGAAACGCCGATCTTGTCATAGACGTTGCGCAGATAATTCTTGATCACTTGCTCGGTCGTTCCAAGTTGCGTGGCGATTTCCTTGTTCTTGTATCCCTGCACAATCAGCGCAACAATCTTCAGCTCTTTTGCTGTCAGCCGGTCGCGGACGCGCGCGCCCACCAGGTCATTCTCGGCGGTCTCTTTGCTTTCCTGCGTGTCCTGCACCCAGGTTTCGCCTTTGCTCACCTTGCGCACGCACTGGACGAGCGATTCGCCGCTCACGTTGCGGTAGATCACGCCGTGGACGCCGTTGGTCAGGTAGTGCCGTGAATCCTGTCCGGTTTCGGCAATCGCCACCAGCTTGGTCTTGAATTTTCTTGCCATCTCCACCACGGTGGGCAGGCTGGGATGTGTGTCAACGCCAAAGATCATGACCGTTGCATGAAACTTCTCCAGCGCCATCATCATTTTTTCGGTGTTTTCCGCCTGCGCCACAATGCGCAAATCGTCTTCCACGGCCAATACCTTGGCCGCGCCCGTGCGGAAGATTGCCTGGTTGTCAGCCAAAATGATCTTCAGCATTTACTTGGCCCCTTTGCTCTTGCGGATAAATTTGTACTGGTCAATCACGCAAGCAACGCCGCTCTTGGATTTCTTTTTCTTGGTGGTGGAATTTGAATTCGCGCCGGCTGCGGCGGCCGCGCTCGCGTCCTTGCGCACCACGCGCCCCGTGCAGTGGACTTCCACGTCCCCGGGCGTTCCCAGCACATTGGCCGGCAAGGTTATGTCAAACTCAATGTTGGAGCCAATGGCCAGATCGAGATCGGCCATAATATAGACGCCTGCGGCGCTCATGTTTCCGGTGGTGGCGCCTTCATCGCCGCCCTTGCCGTGGATCTTGATCGGCAGTTCCAGCGGAAATCGTTTCCCTGTTCTAGCCTCTTCTGACATTCACTACACTCCTCAGCAAACGCCCCTTGCCTGGGGAATCAGGGCATTTTTAAACGATGGAAAGTTGACGAATCAGGTTTATACCACGAAAAAGCAAAGCAGAGTAGATGGTGTTCAACTTAGATGGCCAGAAAAGCCCAATAAAGACGCTATAAAGTAAACGGCTGCCGGACGTGAGTCGCCCTGCAGCCATCAAATCGAGCAAAAACCTTAACGCCGCGTCTGGAAAGGGCCAGACAGCGGCCAAAGCCTAGTCGCGGGTAAAAACGCCCGTCACGGTATAGCCCACGGCCAACCCAATCACCGCCATTGCGCCACAAATGGTCCCCAAGTGGTTTCTTACGTTGCGTTTAACGTCCAGCCGCTCATGCACGCTTTCTCGCAGCTCCTGCACAGAGTTGTGCAGCTGGCGGCGTTCGTCGGCCGCGCGTTTCTCCAGTACTTCTACGGGAATTCCTTCAGTCATGCTGTCCTCGCTTCATTCTGGATCCAGACCTGGTCCTGTTGCAGCACCTTCAGCGTGCGGGTTGGGGCCAGTTTGGTGGCCTTAATTTCGGAATAGGCAAACCAGCCCGCTATTGCGCCCACTATCGCATAAACCAGCGCCACAATCAGGCTGGCCCAAAGCCACGCGTACGCGCTGGGGGCAAAAAACGCTTGCAGCAGCGCGACCAAAGCAAAGGTAAAGACCCCCCACGCGGAAATCAGGAATAACGCGGCCACTATCGCCAGCGGAATAACAGCCTTTAACCGGCTGATCTTTTCATCCATCTCCGCCTTCAGCATGTTCACGCGCGTGGCGACAAACTGCTTCAGCTCTTCCTTGGTCTCAGACAGGATGGTTGCAATTGATTTCTCAGTATGCACGTCTCGCCCTCCCAATTCTCAGTGCTATTCCGACCAATAAGCCTGCTGCTCCAGCCGCCAGCGCCGTTTGCACCGGATACTCCCGCACCGTCTGGTTGGCTCTCAGCCGCGCGCGATAGTAGTTCGTCCTCGCCTGCCGTCCCAATTCCACTGACTTATCTCGAGCCTGGATGCCGAGTTCCGTCGCTTTGTCCTGCGCCGCATGTGCAATTTCCTGCACACGGGCGGCAGCCGTCCGGCGCATTTCTTCCGTCCGGACCTTGGCGTTCTCTGCCAGATTCGTCACGCGATCATAAATCCCATGCTGCGCCAGGTTTTCCACGTTTTCTTTGGTTTGCCGCAGAATCAGGGCAATCCTTCCGGCGGCGGCGCCCAGTTCGGCGGCGCGCTCTTCCAGAGAAGATCTCTCAACGCTCTTGGTGTCAAGCAGTCGATCTGGAGGCGTTGAGGGATAGGTGTCAAAATTGGGGATGTCTGAGCTGTTGTGCATGCTCTCGGCCATAGTAGTTCCTCTGGGTTACTAGGATGTCGGATTTGGCCCGCGTGTTTGCAGGGGATTGCAAGGATTCGAGAGCTGCCGGAGCCACTCTGCAGCCCCCGACCGTAGGATAAAAAGACGAAATTCCCCGCTCGCGGCGGTACTTGCGGTGACAGGAAAAAAAAGCCAATGCCGCTATCGGTCTCTTGTATAGAAGTCTTTTATGATGATGAAATGAAAGGCTTGGCGGCAGGATGCTAAATCAAGATCAGATACTCGTTCCTCGCAATCCCGTCCCCCGGGTGTCTGTCTTTTCGCTGTCGGTTCTGGCGCATTGTATGGTCTTGGCGGTTCTTGTTGTACGGCACGCAACAGCGCCCCACATCGTGCCAAATAAATACGAAATGGTCCAAACCGTCTCCGGAGCAGCTCAGGTGGCGTATGCGCCTCCACCAAAAGGTGCACCACGTCCTAGCCCATTTCACCAGCCACACAGCAAAAAGAAGCAGCGCGTGCAGCAGACTGACGTTGCGGGAGATGCTGCGGGTGTGGAGATTATCCGGGCCCACGCCAAACAGGCAACTGCCGGGTTGATGATGGGTATCAAGCAGCGTCTTACCTTTGGGTTCTCTACCATTAACTATCAACTTGCAGTTCAGACTTCGGGAGTGATTCCAACCATTTCGGCTGACGATCTTCCGCCGCGTTTTGAACAATATTTGATCGTGGAAGTCACCATCAATATCGATGGCCGTGTGGCTGATGCGCGGCTCACTTCTGGAATGGCGCCGCCAAAAATTCAGCAAACCCTGCTCTCGGCCATTCGCGAATTCAAGTACATCCCCGCCAAGCGCGATGGCTCACCCATACCATGCCAGATTGATCTGGTCATCCACATCCCGAGCTGACGTGGCTTTAAGGCACCCAACACGATAACGGCATTTTCGCATTGAGTGCCTGGTTTGCTCGTTCATGTTCTCCCCCCTCGATACGCCCATCCTGAGGACGAGCCTCTGTTTGCTACAAGCTTCCATGAAGTTTCCGCGAGGACGAAGGATTCGGCTCCGCTAGATCTGGGGTATCGAATCTGCTGATACCGCGAGCATGGAGTCAGTATGGCCCTGAAGAGCAGCGGAGCAGACCCTTCGCCTGCGCCCTTCAAGAATTGAAGGCAGACGAAGCAATGTCGGCTCGGCTCAGGGTGGCATCTCGTGAAGGGTAGATTGATCGCCCCGGTGAAGCCTTCAGAGCCAGCACGGTAAAGCTAACCGATATAACGGCGTTGTTGAATAAGCTCGCCAGATCAGAGCCACGCGCTAACGATATTCGCCGAGCGGCCCAGAAGGTTCAATCCATCTGTACGATTGGCGAAATAACGGGCATTCAATTCCCTGGCATCCAGATTTTCCACGCGCTTAAATTGCGCCAGCTCTATCTTGATCTCTTCCGGCGTAAAGAACAGTTGAAAGGGCTCTCCTATGCTTTGAACGCGAGCAGAGAGCGCATCGCGAGCTTCCAATTCATGCGGCGCCAGCGCCTGCCGAGGCAAGGCATAGTCGAAAATCACGCCGCTGCCCTCAGGGAAACGTGCAATGACATCAAGAGTCGTTCGAAAAGCTGGATGAGTAAGATACGGCACCACCCCAAGCCATGCGAAGACAGTAGGAGCCGCAAAATCCAGACCACAGGTTATCAGTTGCTGAGCGAGGCCCTGACGCTCGAAATCCACAGGTACATAGTGCAGGCAGGAGGGCTCCTGCAATCCACTTGACAGTGCTAGCTCGCGCTTCCACTGTTGTGTGGCAGGGTGGTCAACCTCAAAGACTTGAAGACCCGGATGTAGATTTCGATAGGCGAATGTGTCTAGACCTGCTCCCAGCAGAACATATTGGCGAACGCCATGGTGGACGGCCTGCGCGAGACTATCTTCAGCCAATCGGTTGCGCGCGACCAACCAAGCGCGCATTGACACTGAAAAGGTCTCATGGATGGACGCAGCTGCCTCTTCCAGTGCGGGACGGTAGCGTTCACCCAGAATCGGGACAGCGATTGGATCGTCCAATACGAGCGGACGGGCATCATAAAGTTGATGCGACGCTCTGCGAATGGCAACACCGAGAGCAGTACGGGATGGTTTGGCGAGTCCTTGAACACTCATCATCGCGATAGACTCTCCCCAATGTCAGCGGCTGCCTTAAAACGCTCCGCCACCACCGCCGCCAAACCCGCCGCCGGAAAAGCCGCCTCCACCACCACCGCCACTCCAGCCTGAGCCGCTGGAACTGGCGCGCGGAGCAGAGACAAATGTCGAACTGGCAGTAGTCGCCATGGAGCCCAGGCTGTTGACGAAGTAGTAGGTGCTGAAGCTCGGGCTGGGACCATATCCCTGATACCACGTCGGCGGGTTCTGGATGATGCCTTCAAAAGCCTTGGCCCAGCGATGTTCCACGCCCAGCGCCATGGCATAGGGCAGAAATTTTTCAAACGTGTCCGGCGGCATGCGCTTCAGCCGGTCAGAATCCACGCGATTCATAAATTCCTGGAAGCCCTTGATCTGTACTTGCGTCCGCGCCCCCTTCAGGCTCGTCGCCGTAAGCTGTTTGCCGATAATAAGGATGATCCCCACGGCAATCAGGCCGCAGCCAATGGCCATCGGCACGGAATTCAGAAAATCGGCGCCGCCCATGACTTGGAGCGCGGCATATGGCAGCGCCACCAGCAGGAATCCAAGCCCCAGATAGCCTGCGGCTGAGTTCGGATCAACCGTGTACATGCCCTTGGCTTTCAGCGCGCTCATGATTTCGCCCTTGATCATGGGCAGGGCGGTATAGAAATGATTGCGCAGGCTGGAAAGCAGCGTGACCTCGCCGCCGGTAAAAACCTGCTGCAGCATCGCCCGCTCGTAGTCCGTTAGGCCTTTCCATTCGCCGGGCCCCTTCAGCAGGTGGAACTCGTAATCTTTGGTCGTCGAGAGAAAGCCTTTGTGCTGCGTCTCCACGATCTTCACGTAACCGCGCACGGCCATATCCACCAAGACAGAAGTTATGTCGCGTGGGTCCACGCTGCCGTCAATCAGCGTGCCTACTTCTGCGGGCCCCATCTGTTCCGGCGGCTCATACATGGGCGCCACGGACATTCCCGGATCAGGATCGCGGCCTTTCATCCACCACATGGGAAACATCACGGCAAACGCCCAGAGCGGCAAAGTAAGCACCGGATTGCTGCGCACAAACCTGAAGAACCGCGCGACCGCGCTGGGCTGGTGCAACACGCCTTTTTCAATGTAGATATCGGCCGTCAGTCCGCCACGCATGGGCAGAGGATCTCTGGCTTCAACCGTTGCGCTGGATGCCATGATGGAAGCAGAAGCATGCTCTGAAGATCCGTAAATGCCCTCAAAGGCCTGCGCCCGCAGCTTGCCGCTTGCCTCGGCCGGAAAGTAAATCGTCGCCGAAGCCTGTTGAATCGGCACCGGCCAGTCATTGCCGGTCACGTTCCAGTAAAACTCGTCGTGGTCTTCAAAAAATCTCGTCCCGTTGGCCACGGAATACTCGATGTTCACCGTGCGCGTCGCGTCCACTGCTCCCGGCACAAAAACCTTTAAGTGGAGAAAGCCATTGCTGGTCTTCTTCTCGACTTTTAGTTTGTCGCCGTTGTCATCCGTGACCGACAACACCTTCACGAATAGCGTGTAATTCGAGCCGCCAGGGCCGGGATAGTCCACGGGAAGGTCGCGATAAATTCCCTGGTAAATGCCGGAGAAGACGAAAGTGATCTGCTCTTCCACGCGCGCCGATCCATCTTCCTCGACGTGAATTGTGCTGTTGAATTTTGCAATGTGATAGTTGCGCGCCCACGCCGGCAGGCTGAAAGCCAGCAACAGCACAGCCAGGACTTGTGCAGCAGAGAAAACCCGTCTTCCGGAATGACCAGTGAATTTCACTTGGCTTAAAACTTTACGGCCACATTTTCGCGATCGGCGGGCGTTTCCATTTCAAAGAACTGCCGCGCATGGAAGCCGAACATCCCCGCGATGATATTGGTCGGAAACGATTGCACGCGGGTGTTGAAGTCGCGCACCACTGCGTTGTAGTAGCGCCGCGCGTTCTGGATGTTGTCTTCAATTGAATTAAGCGAACTTTGCAACCCCGTGAACTGTTCAGAAGCTTTCAGCTCAGGATAATTTTCTGCCACGGCAAATAGGCTCTTAAGCGCGCCGGAAAGCTGGCCTTCCGCCTGCGCCTTGTCCGCCGGCGTTGTGGCTTGCATGGCCTGGGAACGAAATTTGGCTATGTTCTCGAATGTCCCTTTTTCATGCGCGGCGTAGCCTTTTACGGTCTCCACCAGGTTTGGGATCAGGTCATGGCGGCGCTTCAGTTGCACGTCAATATCTGACCATGCTGAATCCGCGCGAACGCGCAGCTGAACCAGGCTGTTGTACATTCCGGCCAGAATGAAGATCGCGCCCAGCACCAGTATCCCGATCACAATCAGTGGCATCATTGTTTGCTCCTGGTAATAAGTCCTCTGTAAAGAATTGTTGAAGCGGAAGTTATCACACCGAATCATCGCTGCGCAAATCGCTGGCTGGTAATAAACCGGAGCTCCGGATTATGGGATTTCGTAGGATTCCGGAGCTCTGGCTATGAGTTTCGATATCTTGATAAGATGTTTTCCGTCCTGGGGGCGGCGTTCGTCCCTTGTTTCTTTGCGGTTACGAGTTTTTGAATATGGCATCGCTCATGCTTTGCAGAACGCGTACATGATTGTTGAAGACCATTATCCCTTTGATCGTTTCGCATGTACTCCCTGCGCTTCGTTATCCCCCTGGCCCGTCACAGTTCGAGCCATAACAGTGAAGGAGGAAAGAATGAGAAGTTCAAGGTTCTGGTTTGCTTTTATCCTATGTATTAGTTTGACAACTTTTGCGCCGCTGCCTGCGGGCGCACAATCCACCGTAGCCACCGGAAGCATTCAGGGCACGGTCACAGATCCAAACGGCGCCGTTGTTCCCGGCGCGTCTGTCACCATCACCAACAAAGGGACAGGCCAATCCAGCAAATTCACCAGTTCGTCCAGCGGCACATATGCCTCGGGCGCGCTGATACCCGGTCAATATGAAGTTAAGATCGAAGCCAAGGGGTTCCAGACACAGGCCATCAGTGTGCCGGTGCAGGTTGGCAACATAACTCCCGGCAACGCCAAATTGACACTGGGGCAATCAACCGAAGTGGTGGAAGTAACTGGCTCCGCTGTTGCCGTGAACACGGAACAGGCGACTGTTCAGGGCGTACTTACCACTGAGCAGATTGAGAATCTCCCCATCAATGGCCGCAACTTCCTTGATCTGGCGCAGCTCGAACCGGGCGTGCAGATTCAGGATGGCGGCAGCTTTGATCCCACCAAGAACGGATTTTCTTCCATCTCTTTCGGAGGCCGTTTTGGCCGCACGGCCCGCATTGAAGTGGACGGCATCGATATTTCGGATGAAACTGTCGGCACCACAACCCAGAATTTGCCTGCAGGCGCGATCCAGGAGTTTCAAGTCAGCCAGTCATCTCTTGATCTCTCCACCGAGCTGACGTCTTCAGGCGCAGTCAATGTTGTGACTCGTTCTGGTTCGAATAAGTGGCACGGGCAGGCCTTCTACCTGTTTCGCGATGATAGTATTGCCGCCCGCATAGCTCCCACCCAGATTCCGTTTCAACGCAACAATTTCGGAGGAGAACTGGGCGGCCCCATCTTGAAAGACAGGCTGTTCTTCTTTGTGGACGCCGAGCGGTTGAAACAGGACCAGACCCAGCCTGTGACGAATGGGGCGCCTTTTGGCGTGAATGACGGCGGTTTTGCCGGGCCGTTCCGTGACACCAACGGCGTGGCCAAACTCGATTGGCGCATAGGAGACAACATCCACGCCTTTTACAGATTCTCTTACGAACAGAACCACGACATCACGGGCTTCATCCCGAACAGTTTTTCGCCGTTTGATAACGTCAACAATACTCCCGTCCACGCGGCCGGACTGGATTTCAATACCGGAGCCTTTACCCACTCAATTCGTTTTGGCTATACCAAGTTCCGCAACGGCATCACGGACGCAACTGCGGGCGTATTCAATCCCGCTCCGGCGGTCGCCATTTCGATTGGATCAGACGCGACCTGTTTGAATGGCGGAGACGCTTTCTGTTCCGGATCCAACCCGCTTGCCCCGCAAAAGACCTATCAACAGAACATTCAAACCAAGTACGACGGAAGCAGAACGGTACGTTCGCATGTGCTGCGCTACGGATTTGGCTATAACCACATTCAGGGCGGCGGCTTTGCCAGTTTCTTCGGTCTGGCGCCCACGGTGAACTCCGATCCCACTGCATTCAATCCCGGAGCAGCTCCGTTTGGCGGGGGTGCCAGCAACCCCCTGAATTACCCGGCCCTGCTCGTAATTATGGGCAACGGCCTGGGGTTCTCGTCGGAAAAGCCGGCATTTGGCTTGCCCGGAGGCGGATTAGGACCGGACAACCGGATCCAGTTGTACGGCGGCGATTCGTGGAAGATCAAGCCAAACCTGACCGTTAACTTCGGCCTGCGCTATGTACATGACACCGGTCGTACTGACAGCGATCTTGCGCCGATACCTTGTTCCCAACTTGATCCCGCCCTGGCCGCTCCTTTGGCGGCTGCCGGTACACCTTGCAATGGCAACATCCTGGATCTGTATGGTCCCGGGTTAGGTAACAGAATCCGCACTCCTGGACACAATTTCAGTCCCACGGCCGGCTTTGTGTGGGACCCGACCGGCAGCGGCAAGACAGTCATCCGCGCCGGAGCCGGTATTTATTTTGAAAACTCCATCTTCAACAACAACCTGTTTAACCGGCCCCCGCATCTGGCGCAAGGACTCTTCTTCGGTACGGCGGTTCCGTGCGCTGGTGGGGCACCGACTGGCTTCACCCTGCCGGGCGGAGGGGTGATCCCGGCTAACCTTGATCCTGCCATTCTCTGCGGTCAGCCGATTGGGAGCGTGGCAGCACAACTCGGTCAATTACAGGCGCTCTACCAGACGGCAAGCAAAGCTGTAGGAGCATCCAGCAACCCGTCATTCATCGGCAATACGCTGGCGGAGGGTGTCAACATAACCGGCAACAACATGTTCGCCCCAAATTATCAAACGCCGCGCTCCCTTCAAATGAACTTCGGTTTTGAGCGGCAACTCGGCAAAGGTGTGGTATGGAATGCCGACTATATCCGAAACGTAGGGACCCACAGCCTGCTCGCGATTGACGTAAACCATGTGGGCGACGTACGGTTCTTCAATAAGAACATCGCAAATTCGGCAATTTCAGCTACTAATGCTTCTTTCGGTTGCGGTGCTTCAACGTCTGCTGTTGCAACAAACTGTGCCATAGCAGCCGGGGCCACCATCGCCGATTATGCCGGCAATGGGCTGACCTCCGGCGCCGACCTGTGCAGTGGCGGTCCTTGCCCGGGAGCGGCGTTTGCTGGCCAAAACCCGAATCTCGGCGTGAACCAGATGCTGTTCCCTGGTGGCCGTTCGGTTTACAACGCGTTTCAGACTTCTCTTCGCGCCAACGTCCGTAATCCTTTTACCGGCGTTAAGGGACTGAACTGGATCGTTTCTTACGCCTTGTCCCGCTATCTGGGCTCCGCGTTGGACTCGGACTTTATCAATCCCGCGATTGACAACAACCATCCAACCCAGTCCCTTGGCCCGAATGGGCTGGACCGTACTCACCAGTTCTCGTTCGGTGGCACAGTTGATCTGCCGGGTTCGTTCCGGTTCGGCAGCGTCGGCCATATCTATAGTCCACTGGCAACCAACCTGTTCCTGCCGGGTGCCGGAGCGGGTGGTATTTTCATCAGCGACGTCACCGGCGATGGCTCGGGCGACGGCAGCGGCGTTTACGGTCCCACGGGTGATCTTGTACCCGGCACCAAGCTGGGCGCGTATGGCCGCAGTATCAAGGGCAAGGACTTGACCAGCTTTATCCAGAACTTCAACAGCAACGTGGCCGGCTCGGCTACTCCCGCTGGGCAAGTACTCATCCAGAATGGCCTGTTCTCACTGGCGCAGCTTCAACAGTTGGGCGGCGTTATTCAGCCACTCGATGTTCCCACTGGCCCCGTGCAAAGCCTGGGCTGGCTCAAGACCATCGATCTTAGCCTGGCTTATCCTCGCAAAATCGGTGAAAACTTCACCATTGAACCCAGCGTCGCTGTGTTCAATGCCTTCAACATATCCAACTTCGATGGCTCGGCGAAAAATAGCCTGAATGGCTTCCTGAACACCGGCGCCGGTTCAGTCAATGATTCCACCCAAGCTGATCACAACCGGTTCCGCACTCTGCCGGGCACCGGAGTGTTCAACTTAGGTTCGCCGCGTGTCATTGAATTTGGCATGAAGCTGAAGTTCTAGCTTCAGTCCCGGTTTTGTTCATTTTCCGCCGCTGTGTTCGCAAGAGCACAGCGGTTTTTCGTTCTACCCTCAGATAGACCGGGCACATGGAATCTGGAACCACGATGCACATACAATCGTAAGCAATGCGGAACACACGTTTATTGGCTCTCATACTCTTGGTGGCGACTTCAGGTTCCGTCCTGTTCGCCCAGGAAAGCTCCAGCACCACCACACGCGCCATGCAGCCAGCTCAAGCCGCGCAGCCCAGTCCCACACCTGAAGTCCACAAGCGGCGCGCCATCCCTGAAGTCGAAGACGCCATGGCCAAAGGCGAAGACCTGCTTTTTAAAAAGCACGACGCCCGCGCCAGCCTCGACGAATTTAAGCGCGCCGCCAAGCTCGATCCCTGGTATGGACAGGCTTACATGCTGCAGGGCTTGGCGCAAATGCAGCTGCAGCAGTGGAGTGACGCGCAGTGGGCTTTTGAAGAAGCAGCAAAAGTCGAGCCCGGAAATGCCAAGGCCTACCTGGGCGCGGGCTCCGCATTAAACGAGCAGAAAAATTATCTGGAAGCCCAGAAGGCGTTGCAGCATAGCCTGGAAATCCGTCCGGACTCAGCCGAAGCGCATTATGAGCTGGCGCGCAGCTTGTGGGGACTGGGCAAATGGCAGGCTGCGGAACCGCACGTGCGCCAGGCCATCGCGCTGAACAAAGACTACGCCGGGCCGCACGCGCTGATGGGCAATATCTATCTGCAACAAGAAGATGCAGAAGCGGCGCTGGCGGAATTTCAGGAATATCTGCGGCTTGATCCTGATGGAAGCCTTGCGCCTTCAGTCAAAGAAATTATTGCCCAAATCAAAAAAGCCCTTGGCAGAGGATGACTGATCTCCCCTCCGCCAATTTTTCATCTTCTGTCTCAAGAACCTTCGCATTAGCGCAGCGTATAAATGTTCCCGGAGAAATCATCGCTATAGCATCTCCTGAGTTACTGTATCCACTACGCACGTCGCGGTAAGCGATCCTCTCATCTCCGCGACGCGTCATCCTGTCTATAACAACGACGGCGATGTCAAGGGCAAACGAAGGCGTCGACGCCCTCGGGTTAGGAGAAGCGCCATTTCGCTCTCGATGAAATTCTTCCAACTATTCACGAAACCAAGACCCGTACTCTTTCATAATC